>CABVBB010000393.1 GCA_902496505.1 uncultured Peptococcaceae bacterium | reverse complement strand
AGAATTCGCCCGCATGTGGGATCTCTACCTCTGCAGCTGCGCGGCAACGCTCCACAACGGCATCATCGATCTGCACCAGATCCTCATGAGCAAAGGCGTGAACAACACGCTGCCCATGACGCGCTGGTATTAAGCAACACATGCCCAAAAAGCCGATGACCACGGGAATATTTCCCGCAGATCATCGGCTTTTTTGTTTGGGTATCAGCGCTTGTTCAGACCAGCGCGGGCAGGACGTAGAAGACGACTGCACCGAAGGCGCCGGCCAGAAGCATGGCGTAGATGGGATTGAGCTTGAATTTGCGCAGACAGAACAGGCAGATCAAAAAGATGATGCCTGAGATCCAGTCGAGGTTGTTAAGCGCCAGAGACAAGGGATTTTCGCCCCAGAGCGCGGTGATGAAGATGGAGACGCCGGCGCAGGCAATGAGGGCGACCACAGCGGGGCGCAGACCACTCAGGATGCCCTTGACGATAGGGAGGTTGCTGTATTTTTTGTAGAGCCAGGCCATGAAGATGACGATGATGCAGGAGGGCGTCACGCAGCCAATGGTGGCGATGATGGCGCCGGGCGCTCCGGCGATGCGGGTGCCGACAAAGGTGGCGCTGTTGATAGCGATAGGCCCTGGCGTCATTTGGCTGATGGTGAGCACATCTAAGAATTCGCTCATGGTGAGCCAATTGTGGGCGTCGATGACCTGCTGTTGGATCAGCGGCAGTGCAGCATAGCCGCCGCCGATGCTGAAGAGACCGACTTGGAAGAAGCTCCAGTAAAGCTGCCATAGAACTGTCAGCATTTAAGCCGCCCCCTTTCCCTGCTGGCGTTCCTGCCAGACGACCCGCAGGCCGCCGATGACGCCGCAGACGATGATGACCAAGGCCACGTTGACGCCCAGCCAATAGGAAGCAGCGAAGGCTAAGATCATGATAGCGATGGACAGGGTGCTTTTTTCTTTGACGATATCAGAGCCCATTTTCCAGATCACGTCAATGATGACGGCTGCCACACCGGCCTGCATGCCGCGCAAGACGGCCGCGACAACGGCATTGGAGCGGAAGGCCTGATAGAAAAATGAGATGATGGAGATGATGAGCAAGGGCGGCAGCACTGTACCGACGATGGCCACGAAGGCCCCTGTCAGTCCTGCCAGACGATAGCCGATCATGATCGAGGTATTGACCGCCAGCGGCCCGGGACAGGATTGGGCGATGGCGACCATATCCATCATTTCGGTCTGGTTGATCCAGCCCAGTTCTTCGGCAAATTTTTTACGCATGAGAGGCACGATGACATAGCCGCCGCCAAAGGTAAAGGCGCTCAAGGTAAAGGTGGATACAAAAAGCTTCCAATAAAACGCACCGTTTTTTTCCAAGGATGCTCACACCTTTCTGTTTGATAAATACCCAACGATTTACATTTTAGGCCATTGGATGTGAAAAGTACAGTAGTATTCTAAAAAATACTGTTCAAGGACGCCAATAACAGCGCTCGACTCCAGAGCTTTAGGCCGCGCTGTCGGCATCTTGCCCATGGTTTTGGTATCTAGGCGGGGAAGGGATTCTTTGTTATAATATTGCTAGAGATGAATAAAAGGAAGGGGCGGGCGTTATGCGTATCGTGAAGGAACCAGAGGAACGGAAGCAGGAGATCTTGGAGACGGCTATGCGTTTATTTTATGAAAAAGGCTACGAAAAGACCTCTATCGCGGATATTGCCCAGGCGATCGGAGTGGCGCAGGGGCTGTGCTATCGTTATTTTCCGTCGAAGGAGCGTTTGTTTGACTGCGCTGTCGATGAGTATGCCGAGCAGCTGGCGGAGGCGATGACAGTGGAGGATGCAGAAGGCCGGACGCTTAAGGAGATCATCGACTGCATGCCGCTGGCCGTGGAAAGCGAAGGATCGCCTTATTACGGGGCACTGCATCAAGCGGAAAATAAAAAATTCCACGATCAACTGGCGATGAAGGTCTGCGAAAAATTGCTGCCGCGGGTCAAGGTGCTTTTGCAGCAGGCAGAAAAGCGGGGAGAGATCGCCTTAGCGGATGTGGACGCAGCGGCCTCTTTTTTGGTATATGGGCAGCTGGGGCTTTTGCTGGATGGGGAAATCACTAGGACGGTCAAAGCCCAGCGTATCCGCGATTTTATCACCTATGCGCTCAGATTATGAGCAGCCAATTGGCGCGCCGACAGAGGACGGCGCGCTTTTTTTGCAGAGACGGCACATTTTGGGGACTCCCCTCATATATTAGAGTGTGAAAGCTTTAAGCTTGAAGAAGGGAGGACAAAACATTATGCAACCGATTACTCAGAACAAAAAACGCATCAAGGTACAGCATATCGTCGGGGGCGGGACGGCGCAGGTGAATATCCTCCGCAATGTACAGCTGCCAGCTGTCGTGCGCAAGATCTCGGATATTCACGCTGAAATAGTAGAATTGGATTATGAGATCATTCCCAATAAGGTCATTATCAAAGGGGCTTTGCATAAGCAGATCTACTATGTAGAGGACGGCGATTACGTCGTCAAAGAGTTCACCATCATGCGGGAGGAATTCACCGACTTTGTCCATGTGCCGGGAGCCACGCCTGATATGGAGGCTATGCTCGATGCGCATATTCTGTTCGTGGATACCAACCCAGCCAGCGGCTGCTTCCCCACCGACAGGATCCAGCAGTCTGCGGTGCTGACAGTGGATGTCCGAGTGGTCAACATGATGACGCTGGATGTGGTGACCGATTGTCACGGTCCCGGCATCACCTGCCGCAAGGAACTCTTCTCTGTGGAATGCCTGGTAGGCGCTGCGGAGAAGCAGGTGACGGTCTCTATGGAACATATCCTCAATAAACCTGCCCGCAAGATCTACGACATGGATGCGGTCTGCCGGGATGTGGATTATGAGATACTGCCCAACAAGGTGATCATCCGCGGGACGCTGCACAAGCAGGTGTATTATGTGGATATTGAGGACGACACAGTACAGGAGCAGTCCTATGACAGCGAATTCTCCGTGGTGGTGGATATTCCCGGCGCGCGGCCCAATATGGAGGTTTACACCAAAACCAGGGTAGAATTCTGCGAAGCCAAGCTCATCGGCGAACCGCCGTC
>CABVBB010000392.1 GCA_902496505.1 uncultured Peptococcaceae bacterium | reverse complement strand
AGGAGTTATACTTGGAAAGTTTGCAGGCCTTGGGCATCGATCCCTTAGCGCATGATATCCGTTTTGTCGAGGACAACTGGGAATCTCCGACTTTGGGCGCTTGGGGCCTGGGCTGGGAGGTTTGGCTGGATGGTATGGAGATCAGCCAGTTTACGTACTTCCAGCAGTGCGGCGGCATCGACTGCAAACCAGTCAGCGGCGAGATCACTTATGGTTTAGAGCGTTTGGCCACCTTTATCCAACAAAAGGACAGCGTCTATGACATCGATTGGGTGGGCGATGTGAAATACGGCGATGTGTTCCACCAAAATGAAGTGGATTATTCCGAGTACAACTTTAATGCTGCTGATACCGATATGCTCTTTGCCTTCTTTGATGCGTATGAAAAAGAAGCCGTACGTGTGGTGGAATTGGGTCTGGTGCAGCCAGCCTATGACTATGTGCTCAAATGCTCCCATACCTTCAATCTGCTGGATGCCAGAGGAGCGATCAGTGTCACAGAGCGGACGCACTATATCGCCAGAGTGAGAAATATGGCCAAGCTCTGCGCTAATGCTTATGTAAAAAAACGTGAAGCGCTGGGCTTCCCCTTGATCAAGGACCCGGCAGTGAGAGCGCAGATGGGCTTGGATCAAGAAAAGGAGGAAGCATAAGATGAAGGATTTGTTGTTGGAGATCGGCCTGGAGGAAGTACCGGCAAAATTTATGCCTCCTGCTCTGGCCCAATTAGCAGAAATGACAGCCGCCAAGCTGGCTGAGGAACGCATTGCTTATGAGGCGATCGATACGTATGGCACCCCGCGCCGGATCACCTTGATGATCAAAGGCCTGGCTGAGATGCAGGATAACGTGGAAGAAGAAGTCAAAGGCCCCGCTGTGAAAGCTGCCTATGACGCAGAAGGTCATCCTACTAAAGCGGCTTTGGGCTTTGCCAGAGGTCAGGGCGTGGCACCAGAAGATCTTTTCACCAAGGATCTGGGCAATGGTGAGTACGTATTTGCACTGAAAAAAATCATCGGCGGACAGACTGCGGATGTATTGCCAGAATTACTGCCGCAGCTTATCCAGGGTATCCATTTTCCCAAGCCTATGCGCTGGGGAGACGGCGAGATGCGCTATGCGCGTCCTATTCGCTGGATCGTTGCCCTCTATGACGAAGAGGTCGTGCCGTTCACTTTAGAGAAAATTTCTTCTGGCCGTGTATCCCGAGGCCATCGTTTCTTGGGTAGCCAGGCCATCACCATCGAGCGTCCAGCCGATTATCTGGCACACATGGAGAAAGAATTCGTCATCGTCGATCAAAAGCGTCGTGAGGAAATGATCCTTGCGCAGATCAAAGCACTGGCAGAAAGTGTAGAAGGTGAAGCGCAGATCGATCCAGAGCTTTTGGAAGAGGTCATCTACCTGGTAGAATATCCGACTGCACTGATGGGCGATTTCAAGCCCAGCTATTTGATCCTGCCGGAACAGCTGATCATCACGCCGATGAAGGAACATCAGCGCTATTTCCCTGTGCTCAAGGGTCATCATCTGCTGCCGAAGTTCATCACCGTGCGCAATGGCAACAGCGAGCATTTGGATATGGTGCAGGCCGGCAACGAAAAGGTCCTGGAAGCGCGCTTGTCCGATGCGAAGTTCTTCTATGATGAGGATTTGAAGATCAAGCTGGCCAGCAATGTAGAGAAACTGAAAAATATCGTTTTCCAGGAAAAATTGGGCACGATCTACGAAAAAATGCTGCGTGACCAAGAGGGCGTCAAAGCTGTAGCTGATCTGCTCATGGTCGGCGCCGACGTCAAAGAGCGGGCTTTGCGGGCGGCTTATCTGTGCAAAGCAGACTTAGTCAGCAATGTCGTCTATGAATTCCCAGAGCTGCAGGGTCTCATGGGCGAAAAATATGCGTATGCTCAAGGCGAACATCCGCTGACCGCGAAGGCGATCTCTGAGCATTATCTGCCCAAAAACGCTGATGACGAACTGCCGCTGACCTTTGAAGGTCTGGTCCTGAGCATAGCAGACAAAATGGATACCATCGTCGGCTGTTTCGCAGCAGGCATCGAACCAACCGGTTCGCAGGATCCGTATGCGCTGAGACGGCAGGCAGCCGGCATTTGCAGTATGATCATCGGCCGGGGCGTATTGGTCAGCTTAAAAGCACTTATCGCGCAGGCTATCGATCACTATCCGGCAGAGATCGTCGGCGATGCCGAAGGCTTGGCTGAAAAAGTCTATGCTTTCTTTGAACAGCGTATCCGCAATATCTTAAATGACCAGGGCTATCGCTATGATGTGATCGAAGCGGTCGTGGCCTGTGGTTATGACAATCTGACGGAAACAGTCCTGCGGGCTGCCGCTGTGGTCAAGGTCAAAAACACCGATTCCTTTGGCCAGCTGCTCAATGCCTTCACCCGTGCCAATAATTTGGCGAAAAAGGCAGAGGACGATACCGTTGATGAAAGCTTGTTTGAGACAGATGCGGAGAAATTGTTGTGGAACGACCTGAAATTTGCCGAAGAAGCGATCGTCAAGCTGACTAATGCCCGACAGTTCGTCGAAGCTTTGGTCGCTATCTCCACCTTGGAACCGGCGATCAATGACTTTTTTGATCAAGTCATGGTCATGGCCGAGGACGAAAAGATCAAAAACAATCGCCTGGCCCTTCTTCTGAGAGTCAGCCGCCTGGTCAAAGACTTGGCAGATCTGACGAAGATCGTGCAGGACTAACTAAAAATGCAAAAAAGCGGCCCGCTCGAGGAGGGCCGCTTTTTTGCACGCCTTTATTTGAACATCTGACCTAAAGGCTTGCTGTTAGAAAGGGTATTGAGCCCCAACAGATGGTAAATAGGGCAAAAGCGTGTGATGCCTGAGGCGCTCTCCATAGCGCCAAAAAGCGCCAGAGGGCCGCAGCCGCGGTGTGCGCCGCGGGTGATCAAAAACAAGCCCAGAGTGAGACGCACGAAAGAATCTACCAAGCCGACATTTTTATGCATGATCGTACCTCCTTATCAAGTTAAACCTAGTTTGCCAGATTCTTGACGGAATAATGAGCGGTAAAGCAAGGAAAAATACTCATGTAATCAATAAGGAGGCGATCAAAAATGGCACATCGTA
>CABVBB010000391.1 GCA_902496505.1 uncultured Peptococcaceae bacterium | reverse complement strand
GATGGCCGCCATGATCTTTCTTGGTGCTCAAAGAATCCCCATGGACGCGGTGGAAGCCGTCTTCCAGGAAATAAACGATGTCGCCGAATTCTTCTTTGCCGCAGCCCATGACCAAAGCGTCTTCATTGCGTACAGCCAAGGTGATGATGCGGCGGTCAGTCTTGGGATCTCTGTAACTATACAGCGCATCGATGATCTCTTCTTCCAGCTGGTATTTATCCTCTGGTTCCACGATACCGTGCGGGTCTCTGCCCTTGAGGTTGATGAAGATATGGTTGGTGCCGGAGGCTACTGCTCTGGTCTTTTCCCAATCGATCTCTTTTATGATATTGCCGTTTTCATCCCGTTTGAGGATGGTGTAACCCAGTTCATCCATGATCTTGGCATTGACGCCGAAAGCATCGCCCATGAGCGCCGGACCTTCTTCATTGGTATCGCAGATCAAGCCATGATCGCTGGTGACGATGATCGTCCAGCCCTCGTCCAATAAATGCAGGAACTGCGCCAAGTAGCGGTCTGTTTGACGATAGGTCTCCGCCATGAATTCGTGGTTTTTCTCCACATCCTTCGGATCAGTATGATCATTGTAATGACCGTGCGGCCAGATATTGTGGCCGATGCCATCCACATTGTGCAAATGGGAGAAGATGACGTCAAAGCGGTCGTTCTCGGCAAAATACAGGAGGCAGGCAGCCTGCCAGTTGTTGTAGATCTCCCAGGAGGGCAGCATCAGATACTGACTGAAATAGGTGTTCTTGCCGCCCATGCCGCTGGTGAAGCTCCAGTAGCCGACGTTTTCGATGACTTCTTTTTGCAGTTCTTTAGGATGCCAAGCTACGTCATCGGTGATATCCAATGCTCTGTTGACCCAGAGATTGATGGTGGTGCAGTCATCATTATGGTAAGCATAGCTCATGCTCCGCGCACAGGTGATGCGGCTGCCGTCTTCTTTGATAACTTCATCTAAATAGAAGGGTGAGAATTCATGGTATTTGCAGGAAGCCAGCGGGGTGGTGTCTTTTTTGCTCTTGTACATTTCTATGGTATCATATTCGCCTGCGTCATTTTTTAGCAGCAGGCAGGGTCTGCGCAGCAGGCCTTTGCACATGACAACGGTGAATTCCTTGGCGCCTTCTGGTGCGTTGGCCCAGCCAGCGGCTTCCTTCAGCGGTGCCTGTGCAGCGTCGAAAGGCATGTTTTCGATGGAGAATTCGCCGTCTTCCAGCGTCATCATGATATTTTCCACGCTGGCACCGGCATTTTGGCAGGCGTCTCCCGCTGCTTTGGAACCAGCGGATTCTTCTTTGACCTCCAGATCGGACAGGATGCAGCCAGCGCCGGTATTGGCATGGCCAGCTTTAGGCTTGAACTCAGCGGTTTCGATCTGCGTGGAAGCTGTTACCAGGACTTCGTCATCGCGCATACCGGTGCCAAAGCCGACATAACCCGGCTGGGTACCGTCAACGACGGCCAGATTGGGGCTGTCGCTGGTTGGAGGCCAAGAAGAGCCCGGCCAATGCCAGACCAGTGTTCTGTAGCCATCTTCGGCGATGCCGTTCCAGACCTGCTCAGCCTTGCACATGGTGGAATCCAGCGCATAGATCAGCTTGCTGCGATCCTGAGGATCTGTGTTCCAAAAGCCCGTGATGCAGTGGGTAGACGCATACGCGCCCGTGGATAACGTCGTCCACATAGGCGGCGTAATGGTCGGCATTGCGCCCAATAGCACCAGATCCTCCCGACAGGCGCCCCGCTCCACCAAGGTTTTGATCGCTGGCAGCTCGCCTTTATCCATCAAATACTTGGTAAAGCGCGGGTCCATACCATCGATGCCTAAAACGATCAGTTTTTCTGTTTTTCTTTCCATCATGACCACTCCTTATTAGTGCTGCATTTATCTTTCGAATACATTGTATCTGTTTTGCTCACCATAAGGAATCAACGAGATTTGATAAGAAAATATATTCCCATCAAATAAATTTTAAAGCGGCGGTCCAGCCGCCCCTATATTCCAGGCCAAAAAGGCGCAGCCTTGGGCGTATTGTCCCAAGGCTGCGCCTTTTTCATTAATGTATTTCCACCTCACTGTGCCGCATAGGTCACCGAGCGGATCAAGCTTTTGAGCTCCTCTTGGCTTTTAGCGAATCGTTTTTCTGACGTCCAAGCGCTGATATTATAAAGCTTATCCTGCCAGACGACCGACGCTTCGTAGCCGTGGACGGCCTGCTGGTCACTATTGGTATAGCGGTATTCGTAAAGAATGGTCTCGTTATCCAAAAGGGTCAGAGCTTCCTGCCCGAGGATGGTATAATCCTTGGCCGCAGCGGCCATCTGCTTCTGCCAGGCAGCATCGGATAAGGTGCGGTAAAGCGCCGTCTCTTCGCCTTCCGGACACTGCCAGAGCGTGCGGTACTGCGCTAAGGTCTCTTCGTCGATGCCTTGCGACTGCAAATTCTGCGCCAGCCCCTCTTCGCCCTGCAAAGTGACCTGCTGTCTCAGCTCCGCTGCCAAACGGTGCAGATCTTCCAGCTGCTCTCGGCAGTCATAGCGCTCTATCGAAAAATAATGCCCGCTTTTATCTGCTAACGCCAGATCGATACCCGCACTGGCCGTCGTATCCAATTCTTCCTCGAACAAAGACTGCTTGTCCTCTACTGGTGCCCAGTCCTGCGTCGCCGCTACCGTCAGCCCATCCAGGCTGCCAAAGGATTTGGGCTCCGCTGTCCCGCAGCCGCCCAAAAGCAGCGCCGCCAGCAAAACGCTCGCCAAATATGGCCTTTTTTTCATCTGTCTCCCCCATTTCCCGCGTTTTATACCATTATGCCACAGAAAGCGCCAATTGAACAGGGGCAGTAAAATTTTCCGTTTTTTTGATTTCTGTCATTCTGTACCCATTTTCCCGCTTAAAGACCCTTGGCGTCAAACGCCAGCCATACCAAAAGAGGCTCCTCGAACGGAAACCGTTCAAAGAGCCTCTGGTGATCAGTGAAACTGTTTTTGGGGCTTAGTCTGCTAAGATCTGATAAGCAGGAGCGCCTTCGCATTTAGCTGGCATACGAACGCCGAGCAAAGTAGCGATGGTCGGCGCAACGTCGGCCTGACGGATGACGCGGTCTG
>CABVBB010000390.1 GCA_902496505.1 uncultured Peptococcaceae bacterium | reverse complement strand
CAGCCTCTGTCGGCGGCCCTTCTGGGATGGTGGGTACTGTGGCCGATCTGGGAACAGAATGCTGCATGATCTCCACGACCTCGGGCCAGTCGCCGATATTGAGATAGCGTATATAGGTATTGACAAAGCCTTTGGCGTAAACAGCCCCTGGCAGCAGTTCGAACTGCTCGTTTTCAATCGCTTGCAGGTACTTTACACGGATCTTGGTGGCCTCAGATATCTCTTCTAGTGAAATGTTTTTTTCTTCTCGGACGCGTTTTAAGATGGGACCAATTCCTTCCAAAGCTGTCACCTCCTCCAAAACTTTGTTTCTCGTATTGATTTCTCCATTGGGTCAGAACATTCCTTTAGGATTCATAGATTTTGCAGTATTCTTCCATAGTTATTTTGACTTGACGGGGCTTGCTGCCTTCGTAAGGGCCGACGAAGCCTTTTTGCTCCATTTGGTCGATGATGCGGGCTGCGCGGGTGTAGCCAATACGGTAGCGTCTTTGTAAAAGAGAGATCGACGCTTGACCGCTCTCAATGAAGAGTTTGGCTGCTTCTGGCAGCAATTCATCATCCTCATCCTTACCGGCACCGCCGTCATCGCTGTCACCATCACTAGCAAGCGTCATCGTCTGAATGGATTCATCATAGGTCGGTTCGCCTTGCTGCTTGATATCCTCTACTACGCGGTCGATTTCCTTATCAGAAACATAGACGCCCTGGACACGGATGGGCTTGGGCAGCCCTGTAGGATAAAAGAGCATATCGCCTTTGCCCAGCAGCTTTTCAGCACCACCCATATCCAAAATCGTTCGAGAGTCGATCTGTGAAGAGACCGCGAACGCGATCCGCGAGGGGATATTGGCTTTGATGATGCCTGTGATAACATCTACGGACGGACGCTGAGTAGCGACGACCAGATGGATGCCTGCGGCACGGGCCATCTGGGCCAAACGGCAGATGGCATCCTCTACGTCTGCTGGCGCGACCATCATCAGATCAGCTAATTCATCGATCAAGACGACGATATATGGCAGCACTTCGATCTTCTCCCGCTCTTCCGGCGTCGTGCATTGAGCCAACCGTTCCGCGGATAATTTATTGAAGCGGCCGATGTCTTTGGTGCCATTATTAGCAAAGAGCTCGTAGCGCCGCTCCATTTCATGCACGGCCCAGCGCAGGGCTGAGGCGGCTTTTTTGGGATCGGTGACGACTGGTGAGATCAGATGGGGTATCCCGTTATAATTGCCCAGTTCGACCATTTTGGGGTCGACCATCAAAAATTTGACTTCATTGGGCGCTGCTTTATATAGTATGCTGATGATCAGCGCATTCATACAAACGCTTTTGCCTGAACCCGTGGAACCGGCGATGAGCAGATGGGGCATTTTAGAGAGGTCAGCGACCACGGTCTGGCCGCCGATATCTTTACCCAAGGCAACGGTCAATTTGGACTTGCTTTCTTTGAAAGCAGCACTTTCTAAGAGATCCTTCATAACGACCATGCTCACGGCTTTATTCGGCACTTCGATGCCTACAGCAGCTTTGCCGGGGATCGGCGCTTCGATACGGACGCCAGCGGCAGCCAAACTCAGCGCGATATCATCGGAGAGATTGACGATCTTGCTCACCTTTACCCCAGCCGCTGGCTGGAATTCATAGCGGGTGATAGCCGGACCGACGCTGACCTCAGCAATATTGCCTTTGACGCCGAAGTCATTGAGCGTCTTTTGCAGAAGCTCGACTTTTTCACTGATCTCTTTTTGTGTGATGCCGGAAGAGGTATTGACTGCACTTTCCATCAGATCGACGGAAGGATATTTGTACTCTTTTTCAGGAGCAGCGATAGGCTTGAAATCTTCGGCAGGCTGAGCGGCCTCTTCGGCCTCGCTGGCTGCCGCTTTTTTTTCAACAGCCTGCTTTTCAGCGATCTGCTCCTGCTTGTTCTGCGCCAATTCATCCTGGATCTCCTGCAGATTGTTGATAATAATGGGCTTTTCGGAAGCTGCTTCCTTGAGCTTTTTATCTTTTTTGCGGCGAGGCGCTTTGGGCTTGTCCGGCCGTTTGGCGTCGCTGTCTTCAATGACCTCGACAAAAACGAAATTTTTGAGTCCTTCTTTGATATACAGCAAAGCCGTTTGGATATAACGGATAGCGATCTGACACCATTTGAACAGATCTCCCTTGGACACGATCATGATATCGATGATGGCTAATAAGGCCAAGGTGATATGGGCGCCGATCAGACCAAAAGCTTTGTAGAGCAGCCAGGCCGTCACGCCGCCGACAGCGCCGCCGCCTAAGCCTGTCCAGCCCAGCTGGATGGGATGCTCCTGAGCGACGATGCCCAGATGCAGGAAAGCTAATATCAATATTGTGGCTGCAATGATCGCTCCAGCTTGGATCTTGGTGATCGTTATTCTGCGCCACAGTCTGGATACGCCATAGAGCAGCAGAAGCAGCGGCAGCAGCCATTTGCCTGTGCCGAAGAGACTGTCCATGCTGCGAAAAATAAAAGCGCCGATCCAGCCTAATGTTTCAATAGGCTCATGCTGCGCCTGATAGATCAGCCAGCTGATATAGACAGCCATGCCCACTAGAACGATGGCTATAATATCCCGGATCAGCTGCTGCTGGACGGCTTCTTGTTTCTTTTTTTTGTTTTTTGCTGTAGCTGCCACATTTTTCACCTCAGACGACAAAGCCGTCAATGAACAATTTTCATCAACGGCCGTTTCTTGATCTTTCTGCCATAGGCCTAGCCAATTCTCTAGCCAGGCTATATTCATTATAGCAGTTTTTCATTTTTATTCAATTAAAATCTCTGGCTCAGACTGAACATATACTGACAAACTCGTTTACATTGCTCCAACAGACCACATTTTTCCACATCTTGCAAGATAGCCACATCGTAGGAGGCAATGACCTCTTCTCCCTCAAGTACTTCAACGGTACCAATGATCTGGCCGGTCTGCAGCGGTGCCGTCAAAGCGCTGGGCAGCTGATACTGGGTAGTGAGCTCTGTTTGATCCTGCTTAGCTCGGACCAGACCAGCGTCTTCTAAGAGTCCGACGCTGATGGTTGCAGCCTGCCCTTTTTCCACTGGTAGCGTTTGCAGCGCTTCCTGCTTGC
>CABVBB010000389.1 GCA_902496505.1 uncultured Peptococcaceae bacterium | reverse complement strand
CCTTATACGCCGCTGGCAGGCAAGACGCTGGCGATGATCTTCCAAAAGGCTTCCACACGGACGAGAGTATCGTTTGAGGTGGGGATGTATCAGCTGGGAGGACATGCGTTGTTTTTAAATACCAACGATATGCAGATCGGCCGCGGCGAGCCGATCAAGGATACCGCCAGAGTGCTGGCGCGCTATGTAGACGGCATCATGATCCGGACATACAAACATTCGGATGTGGAAGAGTTGGCAGAATATGCACAGGTGCCGGTCATCAATGGCTTGACGGACGATTATCATCCCACGCAGGTCTTGGCCGATCTGATCACCATCAAGGAGCACAAGGGCCATTTGGAGGGCATCAAGTTCGCTTATGTGGGCGACGGCAACAATATGACCCATTCGCTGATGATCGGCTGTGCTAAGGTCGGCATGGAGGTGCGGGTGGCCACACCGGAAGGTTATGAGCCTCAGGCTGAGGTCGTGGCCTATGTGCAGGAGATCGCCAAGGAAAAGGGCGTCAAGCTGATCTTGACCCACGATCCTAAGGAGGCTGTGGCTGGAGCGGACATCGTCTGCACGGACACTTGGGCCAGCATGGGTCAGGAGGCCGAGAAAGAGATCCGCAAGAAGATATTCGCTGATTATCAGGTCAATGCTGAATTGGTCAAGCTGGCCGATCAGGATGCTTTAGTCATGCACTGCCTGCCGGCTTACCGCGGTATGGAGATCACCGAGGACGTCATCGAAGGACCGCAGTCTGTGGTCTTTGATGAAGCAGAGAACAGACTGCACGCACACAAAGCCATTTTGGCTGCGATGCTTTAAAAATTGGGACTAGATCAAGATATGATAAAAAATGGAGGCTGTAAAAAATGAGTAAAGTTGTTTTAGCGTATTCCGGCGGTTTGGATACATCGATTATCATCCCCTGGCTGAAGGAGAACTACGGCTGTGAGGTCATCTGCATGTGCGCTGACCTGGGACAGGGCGAGGAATTGGAGCCGCTTCGCGAGAAAGCCATCAATTCCGGCGCCAGCAAAATTTATATCGAAGACCTCAAGGAAGAGTTCGTTAAGGACTATGTCTTCCCTGTGCTCAAATCCGGCTGCCTGTATGAAGGCAAATATTTGCTGGGCACCTCCTGCGCCCGTCCGCTGATCGCCAAAAAATTGGTCGAGATCGCGAAAAAAGAAGGCGCAGACTTCATCGCTCACGGCGCTACTGGCAAAGGCAACGACCAAGTGCGCTTCGAGCTGAGCATCAAAGCGCTGAGCCCGGACACCAAGATCATCGCGCCTTGGCGTGAGTGGGACATCCGTTCCCGTGAAGATGCTGTCGACTACGCGGAAAAACGGGGCATCCCTGTTCCCGTGACCAAAAAACGTCCCTACAGCATGGACCGCAATGTTTTCCATCTGAGCCACGAAGGCGCTGACCTGGAAGATCCCGCTAATGAACCGCTTAAAGATCTGCTGCTCATCTGCAATCAGCCTGAGGACGCTCCCAATGAAGCAGAATATGTTGAGATCACCTTTGAAAATGGTGATCCAGTAGCGATCAACGGTGAAAAACTGGCTCCGTTGGCATTATTGGAAAAAGCCAATGAATTGGCTGCTAAGCATGGCATCGGCGTCGTGGATATGGTAGAGAACCGTTTGGTAGGTATGAAATCCCGCGGTATCTACGAAACACCGGGCGGCACACTGCTGCATTTGGCACATCAGAATCTGGAATCGCTGACCTTAGACCGGGCGACCACCGAATACAAGAGCGTCGTGGGCATCAAATATGCGCAGCTCGTTTATGATGGTCTGTGGTTCACTCCGCTCAAGGAAGCTTTGGATGCCTTCATCGACAAAACGCAGGAGACCTGCACCGGCGTTGTCAAAATGAAGCTTTATAAGGGCAATTGCACACCAGCTGGCATGACCTCGCCGTATTCTTTGTACAATGAAGAATTCGTGACCTTCGGTGAAGACGAAGTGTACAACCAAAAAGACGCAGAAGGCTTCATCAACCTCTTTGGCCTGCCGCTCAAGGTCAACGCGCTGATGAAACAAAATCTGAACAAATAGGTCTAAGTGACCCGAGCCGCCTGTTGACTGCCGTCAGCAGGCGGCTTTTTCTGATGCCGATAGGTGCTGAGAGCGTGCTTGATGCAGCAAGGATAAACTAAATTTAGCAAAAGTGTCATAAATAAGTGTCCTATAAACGATTTTATGGTCTGTTTTGATACCATGTGCCATAAAAATGATAAATAATGGTTAAATCACGGTGCAAATTGTGGTAAAATAGATAATGCGCCCAGAAAAAAGGACGCTGTGTCGAGAGGGGGAGTAGGGCGATGCAGTTGAAGCAATTAGAAAAGATCCTTACAGTCGAACAATACGGTTCCATCAGCAAAGCTGCAGAGAAGATGGGCACGACCCAATCTGCCCTAAGCAAGGCCATCAATGATATCGAAAATGAATTAGGCGTGGTGGTTTTCATGCGCTCAGCCAACGGCGTGCTGCTCACTGAGGCTGGACGGGAAGTGATCCGTCTGGCCAAAAATATCAGCGTGCAGGTGGATAATATCCGCATCATTACCGGTGAGAAGGAGAACCTGCACGGCACGCTGCAGGTGGCCATGCTGCCAGCCTTATACAATGCTATTGCTGCGGATATTTTGAAAGAATTCAAGGAGACTTATCCGTGTGCTGAGCTGCAGCTGATCGAAAAAGGGACCAATGAAGCACTGATGGCAGTAGCCAAGGGGGAATGCTATTTAGGCATGGGCATGTTTCTGCCAGAGGAAGAAGAACGCTACCTGACACTTTTGGCCGATCTGAATGTGGCTTATACGCTGCTGGGCTGGACACGGTTCAAGGTGTTTATGAGCGCCAAGAACCCTTTAGCCGCGAAAAAGCAGATCCATCGATCAGATCTGGAGGGTCAGGTCGTTTTTGAATATCTGAACAATAATATGGACCTGCTCATGGGACGCAGCTTGGATCAAACGGCCATCCGGCGGTACAAGGTCTACAACCGCGAAACGATGAAAAAATTGATCAGTTTGGACTGCGGTTTGGCTATCCTGCCAGAATATATGGACTGGAACGATCATTATATCCAGAGCGGTTTGATCAAAAG
>CABVBB010000388.1 GCA_902496505.1 uncultured Peptococcaceae bacterium | reverse complement strand
GAGCAAATTTCTGCCACTGAAAATCCGGCGCAAAGGCATTTAAATAATGGATATTTTTTACCGCCACAGGTCGCCCACCAGCTTTTCCGCCATTTCATAATCGCCCATGGGGAAGATATGCACCCCAGCCGCCAGCGGCCGGATCTCCTCAATGAGCGCCTTGCACCAGGCGATACCGCCCTCGCGGCCATCCCGCTCCAAAACGGCAATCATTTCCTCCGGCACTTGCACGCCGGGCACGTTGGCATTGAGATAATGCGCCTGCTTGGCGCTCTTTAAAGGCATGATGCCGTAGAGATAGGGCACGCCTGTCGGCGCCTGCTCCTCAAAACGCTTCAGCTGGTCGATATGGTAGATCGGCTGCGTCTGGAAAAACTGCACCCCGCTGGCGATCTTGCGCTCGATGCGCGCCGCTTCAACACTCAGATCGTCCAAAACCGGATTGGCCACCGCCCCGATAAAAAATGACGTCGCGTCGCTGAGCGTGCGCCCCGTGTAATCCAGCCCATGGTTCAGCTGATCCGCCATATGCGCCAAGCCCACCGAATCCACGTCAAATACCCCGCTGGCCTGGGGATGATCTCCGATCTCCGGCCGGTCGCCAGTCAGCGTCAATATGTTGGTCACGCCCAGACCATACGCGCCCAAAAGCTCCGCCTGTAAGCCTAAAAGGTTGCGGTCCCGACACGTCAAGTGAAAGATCGTTTCCAGCTGCAGACGATCCTGCACCAAATGGGCCAACGCGATCGGACTCATCCTGAGCTTCGCCGTCGGACTGTCCGCGATATTCACCTCTGTCAAATACGGCATCACATCCGCGATCTTCTCAAACACTGGCCAAGGATCAGCCCCACGAGGCGGCTCCACCTCCATCGTCACCACAAACTCCCCCCGCGCCAACCGATCACGCAAAGTATAACGTAAAGCCATCCCATCTCCTCCATTTCAAAAAGCAAACAAAAAGGAAAAACAAATTATTAAAAGTAAATCTATCCCCACAAAGCTCAACTATCCCAGCTTTTTAATAAAATAAAAGAAAAAAATTTTGTCCAGCCCCACGAGGCGTGTGCTCACAAGCCTCACAATCCTGCCACTATGTTTGCCAAACCTATCATCAAACCACGCTGGGCCAAATTTTTCTCACTTCCCGCACCGTTTAGGGTTCCAGGGGACCCGACCAAAAGAGCGTCTGGCCTCGGAATTCCCGGTGGCTTTTGGCGCCCGACGCTTTTCTGGTCGGGTGTTTTGCCTGCACAAAAGTACCTCGCCGCCAGGCGAAACCTGGCGACCACCTCACCACAGGTGAGAACGAAAAGAGGGCATCGTAAGCCCTCCCCCCCTCACCGCAGGTAAAGGCGCATAACGGGCATCGTATGCCCCAAAGCCGCCCACCCTCATGCCAATGAGGCTACCAAAAGGGGTATGCAGCCCCTTTGCGCCCAGCGATGCGCGATCGCCTACCTTCCCGCCAATTCCTCCATCAATCGTACAGTGCTCACCGCATCCCTGCCGTAGCCGTCCGCGCCGGATTCCTGAGCGAATTCCTCGGTGATGACGGCGCCGCCCACGATGACCTTGACCGCAGGCGTGCGCTGCCGTACCAATTCGATCACCTTGGGGATCTCCTGCATGGTGGTGGTCATCAGCGCGCTCAGTCCCAAGAACTGTGCCTGATGCTCCTCCACGGCCTGCAAAAACGCTTCCGCGGGCACATTTTTGCCCAGGTCGATGACCTGATAGCCGTGGTTTTTGACCATCACTGCCACCATATTTTTGCCGATATCGTGAATATCGCCTTTGACCGTACCGATGACCATGGTGCCCTTCTGATGGGTCTCAGCCTGATCCATGTGCGTCTCCAAGAGATCGAACGCCTTCTGCGCCGTCTCCGCGCTGAGCATGAGCTGAGGCAGATAATAGGTGCCCTCTTCGTAGCGGCGGCCGACCTCGTTGAGTCCTGGCACCAGACCTTCGTTGATGATGGTCAGCGGTTCCTCACCTGCGGCCAGAAGTTTTTCCACAGCCGCGGTGATGCCGGTGCTGCCCTTGACTACCAAACGGCTGATAGCCGCCAGAGTTATCTCTTCGCTCTCCACAGCGAGCGCGGCCTTGGCCTCAGCCGCCTGATTCTTCGCCAGATAATGCGCTGCCCCAGCGTCCCGTCCAGCCAGGAGCGAAGCGCTCTGCCAGCTGGCCATCATCTGCGCGTCCAGCGGATTGATGATGGCCAGATCCAGCCCGCCGGCTATGGCCATGGCCAAAAAGGCGCTGTTGAGCTGCGGCCGATTGGGCAGACCGTAGGACACATTGCTCACGCCCAAAAGCAGGTGCACGCCCAATTCTGCCTTGATCAGGCGCATGGCCCGCAGTGTCTCCATAGGCCCGTGCACATCGGTGCCCACGGTGAGCGTCAGCGCGTCCACATAGATATCTTCCGGCGGGATATGATACGCCGCGCAGGCCTCCACGATGCGCCGCGCGATCGCCAGCCGTCCTTCCGCTGTCTCAGGAATGCCCTGCTCATCCAAAGTCAGCGCCACCACAGCCGCCCCGTAGCGGCTGGCCAAGGGCAGGATGCTCTCCAAACTGGCCTGCTCGCCATTGACCGAATTGATCAGCGCCTTGCCGTGATAGAGCTGCAAAGCCCGCTCCAATACGACGCTGTTGGTGGAATCCAAGCAAAGCGGGATCGTCATGCCCTGCTGCAAAAGCCCCACCAGATCGGCCATGACCTGTACCTCGTCGATACCGTGGGTGCCCACATTGATGTCCAAGAGATGGGCTCCCGCCTCGGCCTGCGCTTCGGCCTCGCTCTGGATCAGCGCATAATCGCCGTCCCGCAGACCTTGCGCCAATTTCTTACGGGCGGTGGGATTGATGCGCTCGCCGATGATCTTGGGCAGCGTCTCGCCGCCGATCGTCACCACCTGCTCCCGGCTGGCCAGCGTGCCCAGCTTAGGCAGACGGCGCGCCTCAGGCACAAAGCCCTGCACCGTCTCCTTGAGCAAGCGGATGTGCTCCGGTGTAGTGCCGCAGCAGCCGCCCACGAACTGTACCTGATAGGGCAAAAAGCGGCCCATGGCCTGAGCGAAAGCCTCTGCACCCAAAGGATAGCTGACCGCCCCATCCACCACCAGCGGCAG
>CABVBB010000387.1 GCA_902496505.1 uncultured Peptococcaceae bacterium | reverse complement strand
TTGTTATCGTGCTCTTGCTGATGTTTGGCTTTGGTCAGATCGTGCAGCCCTTTTCGACGGTAACGCCAGTGGGCGTTAAGGTGATCGGGGTATTTCTGGGCGTGATCTACGGCTGGGGAACCTGCGGCATGCTCTGGCCAAGCTTACTGGGAATGGTGGCACTGGGGCTCACGGGATTATTCAGTGTGACGGACGCTATTGCTCTGGGAATGGGCAACCAAATGGTGCTCTTCATGATATTGATGCTGATCGTGGTGGAGAACATGAACCATACTGGCATCATCACCAATATTGCCAACTGGATGATCTCGCGGCCGATCTGCAAAGGCAGACCATGGGTTTTTGCCACCATGATCTTCTTCACCGCATTTATCGTTTCGGGTTTTGCGAATGCCTTTCCTGCTTTGTTTCTCTGCTGGGGTTTTTGGTATAGTATTTTTAAGCAGACGGGCTACAAGCCTTACGACAAATTTGTTACCTGTGCCTTGTGTGGAGTGGTGTTTGCCTGCATTTTGGGATCGATCCTGCTGCCGTTTCACAATCAGCCGCTGATCTTTTTGACCTCCTTTGCGGCGATGACAGGAATAGAGACGATCAGCTTTGTAGGCTATCTGGGCGTACTGATCCCTTATACGCTGGCGTGCTTGCTGGAATATGTTTTGTTGTGCAAATTCATCATCCGGCCAGATGTGGAAAAATTGAAAAATTTTGATCCCCTGCTTTTGACAGAAGGCAAGCCTATTATTTTTACCAAACGCCAAATCGCTTCAGCCATGGCTTTGATCGCCGTTATGCTGGGACTATTGCTGCCGGGGATCCTGCCCAAGACGTGGGCCATCACTCAATTTTTGAGTTCGGTAGGTATGGCTGGCTGGGGGATCATCGTGATCACCATCATGTGCTGGATCAAGATCGACGGTGAGCCTCTTTTGGAGTTCAACAAGGTGGCTAAGCAAGGTGTCGCTTGGGATGTCATCCTCTTTGTAGTCATGATCTTAGTGATCTCTTCAGTGATCACCAATGAAGCTACGGGTATTTCACCATTTCTGGGGCAAGCTCTGGGACCGATATTTGCAGGCAAGAGCATGTTTGTTTTTACAGCGTTGATCGTTGTCTGCTCGGTAGTCATGACCAACTTCATGAACAATATGGTCACGGGCTTTTTGTTCATGAATATCGTTGCAGCCTATATGCCTGTCTTGCTCGCCAATAACTTGAGCCCGTGGACCGTCGTGACCTTGGTCATCATTTCTGCCAATTTGGCTTTCTGGACACCGGTAGCCAGTTCTACAGCGGGGCTTTTGTACAGCAACAGCGAATGGGTCAAAAAGATGGATGTGTTCAAGGTGGCTTTTATCACCTCGATTTTTTGGATCATTACCATGCTGACGCTGGCCTTTGGCTTAGCAAACCTCCTGCTGCATTAGAAAGGTTCTAAAATACGCGGTAAATTCTCGTGGATGAAGGCTAAAAGTGCGCGGTCTGTCTCATGCGTGAGCGGCAGATCACGATAAAGATAGCCAAAGCTGATCAGGACATTATCATTGAGGGGCAGCGTGGTGCAGTTCTTAGAATAATTGTGGTAGGGATTTTGATTGGGCAGGTCCATAAAGATCTCGATAAAATCGCTGGAATCGACCATTTCTCGGCAGAATACCGTATCCGCGGAAAAAAGTTGTTTTTTGGGACGGCCAAATTTATTGACCACCTTATAAAAGGAACAATCTATGGCATTCGGGGCATCTGCATAAAAGATCAGGGGATAGTTGAGCAGATTCTTTATGGAGGTGCTTTGGTGCTCTGCTAGGGGATAGATGCGGGGAACATGGCAGAAAAGTTTATGTTGGATGAGTGAAACGAATGTGAGCGAATCATCAAAATGATAGAGGGGTTCATCGTTGACAAAGACTTGCGTACAGAAGGCCCATTCCTGCTCTCCCTCAGCCGTGGCGGCGATCAGGTCGGTGGTCGAACTGTAGGTGACGGCCAGCTGGAAGGCAGGCGCATCTTCATAAAGCAGCCGCTGCAGGCGGGGAAAGAAAAAAATTTTGCCAGTATAACAAGAATGGACTGTCCACTTGCCAGCAAGTGATACGAAAGGACGCGGTGTATAACTTTTTAGACGCTCAACTTTATTCAGATAATTAATGGTCATCTTGACGAGCTGAGCGCCTTTGGGCGTCAAGGACACGCCTTGATAGGAGCGAAAAAGGACGTCAAAGCCTAACTCTTCTTCTAATGTTTTGATGGAGGCACTTAAGGCCTGCTGTGAAATATGCAGCTTCTGCGCAGCCGAATTGAGCGAGCGGTTTTTGCTGATCGCGATGAGATATTCCAATTGCTCCAAACGCATATGAGATCCCTCCTTAATGGGAAGTACATGCTCGTAGTTGTAACTAGTATACGGAAAAATGGACAGAAAATCAATGCAACGCGGCTGCCGAAAAAAATAGCCCCTGCTTCGTTTAGCTTGGCGAAGCAGGGGCTATGGCGTTTTAAAAGGCTTTGATCCGGTCGGTCTCTTTCAGCCAGCGGGCGATGTATACAGCGGGGGTGTCGGCCAGGCTGGTGAAGATGAAGATGACGTAGCTGGCCCACACGATGGAGAGCAGCGTGGGGAAGGTATAGGTGCCCCAAAAGGCGCCGAAGGTGAAGAGCAGGGCGTTGAGCAGCTGAGAGATCAGGGTGGAGCCATTATTGCGCAGCCAGAGGAAGCGGCGGCTGTTGCCGGAGAGTTTGTCACTCCACTGCCACCAGCGATGGTAGAGCCAGACGTCGAAGCGCTGCACGATGGCATAGACGATCAGTCCGGCCAGCATGACCCGCGGCGTATTGGAGAAGATCGCCTGGATATGGGGGAAAGCCCAGTCGTTGGCATTAGGCGTATAGAGCAGCCAGGATTGGGAAATGATGATAAACGCTAGCGACGTGATGATGCCGATATTGACGGCTTTGGTGGCCTCTTTGCGGCCGGCGATCTCGCTTAAAATATCGGTGACCAAAAAGGTGGAGGCAAAGAGGATATTGCCCAGCGTCTGCTCCATGCCAAAGGCATCAACGAGGATGAGCACTTCGATATTGGCCGAGATGGTGGCCAGTACAGTCCAGCAGTAGAGTCCCTGGACGTTGAAGAAGCGATAGAATAAAA
>CABVBB010000386.1 GCA_902496505.1 uncultured Peptococcaceae bacterium | reverse complement strand
GGGCCGGAGGATCCTGACCAGGTGGCTATGGAATTGGCCAAAGAGTTGGATCAGGTGACGGTACTCATCGTCGATATCAATGACCTGGGCGGCGAGATACTGGGCTCTTCAGGTTTTCATACCAAAAACGCCCATTACGCTGCACTTTTGGCGGACAACCCCTTGGGGCAGACCGATGAACAGACACCCATGGGCATCATTCGTCCGGCAGAACCTCAGCAGGTAGCCTTTGATGACTGCTGGCAGTATTTGTTGGATTGGCACGCATGAAGGCGCGGTATGTACAGACGGCCACGATCCTGATGGCAGCTTCTGTAGCGTCCAGGCTGCTGGGCTATGTGCGGGACATTGTGCAGGTGGCTTATTTCGGCCAGAGCGTCTTGACCGACGCGTATTACGCAGCCTTTACTTTGCCAGATCTTTTGTATGGACTGGTGGTCGGCGGCGCGCTGGGGCCGGTCTTTATCCCTGTTTTTTCAGGCTACTTGGCTAAAGGGGAAGAAGCAGAAGGGCATTTGGTGGCCAATTCAGCGATCAATATGGTTTTGCTGGCCATGCTGGCAGGGATGAGCCTGGGGTTCGTATTAGCGCCGCAGCTGATCAGTGTGCTGGTGCCGGGCTTTGCGCCGGAAGTCGCAGCCTTGGCGGTCAAGATGACGCGCATCATGCTGCTGCAAGCACTTTTTATGGCGCTGAGCGGGCTGGCGATGGGCATCTTGAACAGCTACGGTCAATACGGTCCTTCGGCGTTAGGCTCAGTGATGTATAATCTGGGCACGGTAGTGTTGGGCGTGGCCTTAGCGCCGCGCTGGGGCATTGCGGGTTTTGCAGCAGCAGTCGTGGGCGGTGCGGCGGCTTATTTTTTCGTTCAGCTTCCAGCCCTGCGGCGTACTGCTTGGCGCTGGCGGCCGCAGCTGGCGTGGCAGCATCCCGGCGTGCGCAAGATCCGGCAGATGCTGGGGCCGATCCTTTTGGGATTTTCAGTCAGCCAGCTCAATGTCTTGGTCAGTCAAAATCTTGCTTCGACGCTTAATGGCGGTCTGCTGACTGCGCTGCGCATGGCGCAGCGGATGATGCAGCTGCCGATCGGCATCTTTGCCATCAATATCGCCATCGCTATCTTTACCACCATGACCCGGCAGGCCGCATCTGGTGATGATAGTGGTTATAAGGCGACCTTTCGTCAAGGATTGGAAGCGATCTGGCTTTTGTCCCTGCCAGCGGCGGCGGGATTGGTGGCCCTTAGACTGCCGCTCGCCGGTCTGCTCTACGGCGTGGGGCAAAATTCACAGCAAATGGTAGAGGCAACGGCCAGTCTCTTAGTTGTCTATGCTTTAGGACTAGCGGCCTATGCGTCGCTGCATCTGCTCAATCGGGCTTTCTACGCATTGCAGGATACCAAAACGCCCATGCTCATCGGCATCGTGACGGTCGGCGTCAACATCCTGCTCAGCCTGCTTTGGCGGCCCAGTGGAGGGCAGTATGGCCTGGCTTGCGCCTATACAGCAGCGGGGATGATCAATATGCTTTTGCTTTTAGGGCTGCTTTATCGGCGTATCGGTGCCTTTGGCGGACGGCATCTGCTGCGCACCGCCTTTATTGGCACCAGTTGTTCACTAGGCATGCTGCTTATCGTGCGTTTGTTGATGATTGCATTAGAAGCAGGCGGACTCGATCCCTGGAGCAAAAGCGGCCAGCTTATTGAAGTGGTTGTGGGCATCATAACTGGCGTGGCAAGCTATGCCATATTCCTGAAAAAAGTTGGCGGTTATCCACTGCGAGAGCTGATGAAACGGGGACGGTGAGGGAGGAGCATTATCGACGGCAGCGAGCATTGAGGGAAAATGAAGTGCTGGTCTCAAAAAGCCGCACTAGAAATCGAGCAGTTCTTGGGGACTGCGCTGACTTCTGGTGCGGCTTTTTGGGTTAGAGAGAGTTGCTTCGGAAAAAATTGCCAAGGAATAAATATCATTTATAAGCCAGGGCTTCTTGTTTTGCATAAGCAAATTCAATATAATCTACCCATAGAATCAGCTGAGGAGCAAGAAGAGGAAGGAGGGTGCGGATGATAAGTATAGTAAATCGATCCCCAGAGGATTTCTAAACACAGAGAATGGTTTGAACATTAATAAATGTTACAGGACTATCAATTAAAAGGAGGCGCAGCTTATGGAGTCTGTCGCAGCAAAAAAATTAAATAAAGGGGATGGGGTAAAATGGATAGTTACCTTTGCACTGCCGATCATGGTGATGCTCATCCCTACTAATGAAGCCTTCAACAGCAATATTCGATTATTCTTAGCCTTGACCTTATTTGCTATCTTAACGTTTGCCTTTGATAATATCAACCAGACAGTGGTTGCTCTCTGTTTACCAATTTTGTATGTGGTGTGTGATCTGGCTCCGGCAACGGTCGCTTTTTCACCGTGGCTGCAATATATTCCCTGGATGAGTATGGGCGGTTTCGTTTTAGCCGCTGTACTGGATCGCATAGGTCTGCTGAGAAGATTAGCGTGTCATATTATTTTGCTGACAGGCGCTAAGTATATCGGCATCATCTGGGGGCTGGCGATCTCTGGCGTGGTCTGCGCGATAGCAGGAGTCGGCGTCATCCCAGTTTTTGCTTTATCCTATGGTGTCTGCAAAGCTTTGGATACTGGCGTTTCCAAAACCTCTGCCGGTATTTTGCTTTCTGCAGCAATGGGCGTTTTAATGACGAATACGTATCTTTTTTTAGGGCCGATGATTCCCATAGGCGTCGGGATGTCAGTAACAGGTCCGATGGATTTTCTGGGATTTTTTGAAGCTTTTTATGTGAATGCACCTTCGATTTTAGGTTTTATCATCATGATCTTTATACTGGGCAAAATGACTAAGCCAGAAAAAGATATCGATGGTAAAGACTATTTTAAAGATCAATTGGCAAAAATGGGCAGCATGACGATGGATGAAAAGAAAAGTGCAGCTGTTACCATCCTCTTATTATTATTTTGCATTACCAGCGGCAAGCTGCACCATATCGAGGTCGGCTGGGGATTTGTCTTGATACCTGCTATGCTGTTCCTTCCGTTGATCAATGTGGGCAAACCAGAGGATATCAAAGGTGTTAACTGGCCCTTTATGTTTTTTGTCACGGCCTGCATGGGCATCGGCGCTGTAGCCGGGG
>CABVBB010000385.1 GCA_902496505.1 uncultured Peptococcaceae bacterium | reverse complement strand
TGGCAGCCAGCGGGATGAGTGTCGGGGAGATCGCAGTGATCTTAAATATCCCCGGCGAGGAGGTCGAGCGCATTATGGAAATAAAAAAAGCCCATATTGAAAAATGTGCTCAAAAATTAGAGCGCAGGCGTTCGCGATAAGCGAGGATGGCCAAAATGATCGGCCGTGCTGGCGGCGAAGAATTGCGGTTTGCGGAAAATAAGGTTTTAATTTTCCGGGCAAAGGGGTTATAATAAACTCAATGACATTTTTGGAGAGATCAATATGAGCTATCGGGCATTATATCGGGTGTTCCGGCCGCAGACATTTGCCGAGGTCATCGGTCAGGAGCACATCAGCGTGACGCTGAAAAATGCGCTGCAGAGCGGACGGCTGGCCCATGCCTATCTGTTCTGCGGCCCCAGAGGTACAGGTAAGACCAGTTCGGCAAAGATATTGGCCAAGGCGGTCAACTGCCTGGATCCCCAGGACGGCGAGCCGTGCAACGCGTGCGCCAACTGCGTGGCCATCAATAATGATCAGTTCATGGACGTTTTGGAGATCGACGCAGCGTCCAACCGCGGCATCGATGAGATCCGCGAGATCCGCGACAAGGTCAAATTCCTGCCGTCGCAGGGCAAACGCAAGGTGTATATCATCGACGAGGTGCATATGCTGACCAATGAAGCGTTCAATGCGCTGTTAAAGACCTTGGAGGAACCGCCGGAGCATGTGCTTTTCATCCTGGCGACCACCGATCCGCAGAAGATCCCGCTGACGGTGCTTTCCCGCTGCCAGCGTTTTGATTTCCGCCGCATCGGCACCAAGGAGATCCGCGACCATTTGGCAGAGATCGTGGCCAGTCAAAATGTGGGCATCAGTGACGAGGCTTTGAATGCCATCGCCCGCAAAGCTTCCGGCGGGATGCGCGACGCCATCAGCGTCCTCGATCAGTGCATCGCCTTTGCCGGAGAGCGCATCGAGATCAAGCACGTGCAGATGGTGCTGGGCACGCTGGCTGAGGAGGATATGGCCAATGTGCTGGATTGTCTGTTAAAGAGCGATTACAGCGGCTTGTTCGCGCTATTGGGTGCATTTTTGGAGCAAGGCAAGGATATCAAGCAGATCATCCGCGATCTGATGGATTACACGAGACAGCTTTTGCTGCTCAAGGTGGCGCCGCAGGAAGAGCAGCTGCAGAATATTTCTGCGGAAATACTGCCGCGGGCCAAGACTCAGGCAGCCAAGATCAGCGTGGATGAATTGGGCCGCATGCTCAACCGGCTGAGCGACGTGGAAAAAGAGACACGTTATTCCAATCAGCCGCAGATCCTGTTGGAAACGGCGCTGGTCGATCTGGTGCTCTCCAATGAGCGCAGCAAAGCGCCGGTACAGGCGGCTGCTGCGCCTGCCCCCGCAGCCCAAGCGGCGGCCGCTCCGCAGATCGCAGCTCAGACACCGGCGGCACCGGCCAAAAAATTGGTGGCCTGCGCTGATCTGACGGCCAAGTGGCCCGAGGTGATGAAGGCCATCAAGGACAAAAGCATCCGCATCCACGCCTTTTTGCTGCAGGCACAGCCCATGGGTCTGGAGGACGGCGCACTGGTGCTCAAATTCGACGCGGTGAGCAAGTTCCACCACGGGCAGATGAGCCAGGCGGATAACCGCAAAGTACTGGAGCAGGTGCTGGAGCAAATGACTGGGCAGACCATGCCGGTGAAATTTTTCCTCGAGGGCACGGACGGCACCTTTGAACAGACATACAATATCGTCGACGACGCTATCGCTGCCTTTGGCGCAGATAAAGTGGTCGTTGTAGAAGAATAGGGTTGTTTCACGCTGAGAGATAGCGTAAAATAAATAAGGTCAATCAATTTCAGGAGGTATGACAATGGCAGGCAATATGCAGAAAATGATGAAACAAATGCAGCAGATGCAGGCTAAAATGGCTAAGCTGCAGGAGGAATTAGCCAATACACCCGTTGAGGCGACAGCTGGCGGCGGTGTGGTCAAGGTGACCGTCAATGGCGCCAACCAAGTATTAGGCATCGAGATCAAGCCCGAGGTATTGGATCCAGACGATCCCGAAATGGTCCAAGATCTGGTCATGGCAGCGGTCAATGAAGCGCTGCGCAATGCTCAGGAAATGACTGAGCGGGAAATGGGCAAATTAACGCAAGGCATGAAATTACCTGGCGGGATGTTCTAATGCAAAATGGATATGCAGACGCTTTGGGCCAGCTGGTAGATCAGCTGGCCCGTTTGCCCGGTATCGGACGCAAAAGTGCCCAGCGGCTGGCCTTCCATATCTTGAAGCAGCCTAAGCAGGAGGCGTATGCCTTGGCCCGCGCCATCATCAATGCCAAGGAAAAGATCACCTACTGCTCCGTGTGCTACAATCTCACCGATCAGGAGATCTGCCCCATCTGCGCTGATCCTGAACGCGATCATTCGCTGATCTGTGTGGTAGAGGATGCGCGGGATGTGCTGGCCTTGGAGCGGGCGCGGGAATTCCACGGCCTCTACCACGTGCTGGGCGGCGCGATCTCGCCTATGGACGGGGTCGGGCCGGAGCAGCTCAAAGTCAAGGAACTGCTGGCGCGTCTTACCGACGGCGAGGTGGCCGAAGTGATCTTGGCCACTAATTCCAACATCGAGGGCGAAGCCACCGCCATGTATCTGACAGGACTCATCAAACCCTTGGGCATCAAAGTGACTCGTATCGCCCAGGGACTGCCCGTAGGCGGCGACATCGAATACGCTGACGAGGTCACCTTAGCCCGCGCCTTCAACGGCCGCTGGGAACTCTAACAACAAAGAAGGAGGCTGTCATGGCCTTAGGTATCTTAGGCGTGCTGGCAGGACTGGCTGTTTTTATCAGCGCCGTGCTCATCACCGCCTTGTTTTATCAAAACGGCCGCTTTGTGGAAAATCGGCCCGTCTTCCTATTGATCCAGGTCTACGTGATCATTTTGGCGCTCCTGCAGATCACTGCTGTGCCTGCCAACGATTGGCTGGGCAAAGCCTTGGGCGGCGTGATCATCGTGATCACAGCAGCAGCCCTGGTGGTACGCCGCCAAAATTTCCGCGCGGCCAGATGGATGCTGGCCGTCATGCTGGTAGCCGCACCGCTTCTGCTTTACTGGAGCTAAGATCAAAAAAGCCGGACAGGCGCACTCAGGGTGCGC
>CABVBB010000384.1 GCA_902496505.1 uncultured Peptococcaceae bacterium | reverse complement strand
CCGCGAGCCGCTAGTATCTGCACCTTGAAATCCTCAGGAAACTCCTCCACCACTTCCAGCGTCTGCCGTCCTATAGAACCTGTGCTGCCCAAAAGTGCAATATTTTTCATCATTATCCCTCACTCTAGTCCAGAATAGAGGCATCACTAGATATGATACCCAAAAAAGGTCAAAACTACTATGGTATAGTACAAAAAAGGCGCCGCCATGATCAAGCTGTCAAAGCGGTCCAATACACCGCCGTGCCCCGGCAGCACATTGCCTGAATCTTTGACATTCACAAAGCGTTTGAACATACTTTCCACCAGATCGCCGATTTGTCCTACTATCGAAAGGACAATGCCTAAAACAATGATCTCTTCCACAGCACATAGCTTAAAATAGCTATTGACTAGAAGCAGCACCACCACAGTAGTTGCCACACCGCCTACTGCACCTTCGATGGTTTTATGCGGGCTGACGTGCGGTGCCAGTTTATGCCTTCCCAAAAAACGGCCGGTAAAATACGCGCCCGTATCACTGCTCCAGATCGCCACAAAAAGATAAAAGAGCATCGTCGTTCCGTAAGGCAAGCGCTCGATAGCGATCAAATGCCCCAGCGTCCAGCCGATATAAAGCACCGCCAAAAAATTGATGGCCATATCATTCAGATCGACTTGGGGAAAATGCAGGATGGCGTAGATGAAGATCAGCAAAAAAGCGCACATCAAGCCGATCGACGACCAGCTTTTCCAGCCAGCATAAACACTTACCAGCATCACTGCCTCACTGATCAAAACTGCAGCCAGTAAAAAAGTGCGTTCTTTACGCACCATTTGATACAATTCATAGGTCCCCGCAGCCATCAGCACGGCGACCAGCGCCGCAAAAGGAATGCCGCCTAAATAAATGAGCAGCAACAGCACCGGTACACCCACTACTGCTGTAATCACCCGTTGTTTCATGTTGTCACCGCCCATCTAAGCTTTCAAGCCGCCAAAGCGTCTCTGCCTATTTTGAAAATCATAGATCGCCCGCCACAGATCCTCCTTGCGAAAATCCGGCCACAGCACATCCGTCGTCCAAAATTCCGTGTAAGCGATCTGCCAGAGCAGGAAATTGCTCACCCGCTGCTCGCCAGAAGGACGGATCAAAAGGTCCGGATCAGGCTGTCCTGCAGTATAAAGCGACTGTCCTACCACCTGTTCATCGATCTCCTCCACCGTCAGTTCACCGCTCTGCACCCGTCGGCAGATCTCCTGGATGCCCTGCACAATCTCCTGTCTGCCGCCGTAATTGAGCGCCACGTTGAAGACCAGATGATCGTTGTTTTGGGTGCGCTCCTTGGCGTACATGATCCGCTCGTACGTTTCGCCCTTGATCTTTTCCACCAGGCCGATGGGATTGACCCGTACGCCCTTACGGTCCAGATAGTCGATTTTTTTATCGATGAACTCCACCATGAGATCCATCAGCGCATTGACCTCTTCCGCCGGTCTTTTCCAATTTTCTGTGGAAAAGGCATAAACGGTCAGATAATGGATATCCAACTCATCAAAACATTCCACGACTTTTTCCAAGCTTTCCATGCCCACTCGATGACCTGCGATCCTAGGCAGACCCCTTTTATTGGCCCAGCGGCCGTTGCCGTCCATGATGATGGCAATATGCTCAGGCATTGGCTTTTGCCGCAGCATTTCCAAAGTCACTGCCTCTTTATTTGGTTTGACGCTTCCACTTGCGAAGAATTCCATAGCTTTCTCCTTTAGGCTAAAATATCCTTATGTAGCTTTTTATGCATCTATCCCTATTATAATCACATTCCGGCTTGATGTCACTAAAAAAAGCCTCCATTTTACCGGAGGCTTTTGAAATATACCCTGCAAATGAAGCGTTCTAGACTTCCATGATCTCTTTTTCTTTGTTGTCCAAAACACCGTCCAGCTCAGCAATATACTTATCGGTCAGCTTTTGGATATCATCCTGAGCATTTTTGGTTTCATCTTCGCTGATCTCTTTGTTTTTCTCAGCGGCTTTCAGGCTTTCATTGGCGTCACGGCGGATATTGCGAATGGCGACTTTAGCGTCTTCCGCTTTTTTCTTCACCTTTTTCACCAATTCTTTTCTGGTCTCCTGAGTGAGCTGCGGCAGGACCAAACGAATGACCGTACCGTCGCTGCTGGGATTTAAGCCCAGATCGGATTTTAAAATGGCTTTTTCCACATTAGGCACAACGCTTTTATCCCACGGCTGGACGACCAGCATTCTGGCTTCTGGTGCTGAAATATTAGCCAACTGGTTGATCGGCGTCGGTGTACCGTAGTAATCCACAGTGACCTTGTCCAACAGCGATGGATTAGCCTTGCCTGTTCTGATAGTCGCAAAATCCCGACGCAAAGCCTCAATGGATTTCTGCATTTTTTCTTCTGCTTCCTGCTTGATCATATCGATCATTGTTATTCCCTCCCTACATAAGTGCCAATAGGTTCGCCCATGAGCGCTCTTTTCATGTTGCCCGGCGTCATCATATCAAAAACGATCAACGGAATATTGTTGTCCATACACAGCGAGGTCGCTGTCGAATCCATGACCTTCAGACCCTTGTTCAAAACGTCGATATACGTCAAGCGTTCAAACTTCTTGGCCTCTGGATTGGTTCTGGGGTCTGAATCATAAACACCGTCAACTTTTTTGGCCATCAAAATGACCTCTGCTTCAACTTCAGCCGCGCGCAAGGCAGCAGTGGTATCTGTGGAGAAAAATGGATTGCCTGTACCGGCAGCAAAAATGACGACGCGGCCCTTTTCCAAATGGCGAATGGCCTTGCGTTTGATATACGGTTCAGCGACCTGCCGCATTTCAATAGCTGTCTGCACCCTTGTATCGATGGAGTGATCCTCTAAAATATCCTGCAACGCTAAAGCGTTGATCACTGTTGCCAGCATTCCCATATAATCGGCTGTTGCCCGGTCGATGCCGCGTTTCGCACCAGTCACGCCGCGCCAGATATTGCCGCCGCCGACTACCACCGAGACCTCTACACCCATATGAACAATTTCAGCGATCTGCTCAGCCATGGAATTCAAGACGTTGCTTTCCAGTCCATAGCCCATCTCTCCTGCCAATGCTTCTCCGCTCAGCTTGATAATAATTCGTTTATACTTTGGCTGCTCCATCAACGATACCTCC
>CABVBB010000383.1 GCA_902496505.1 uncultured Peptococcaceae bacterium | reverse complement strand
TGATCAGCAAATTGACCTGCATGACTTCCATAGGCTGCATGACTTCGGTCTCACTTGTCATCATCATTGGCTGACATGCTGTCGGTGATGACTGAGCGGGCATCATCGCAGCTGTCTCCTCCATCTGCTGCACTGCGGCTTGCTCGGCGCAGACTGATGATGGCGTCATTTCAGCACACGGCGCTGCATTTTGCATGCTGGCCGCTGGGGACTCAGCATTGTTGAACATATTGGCCAGATTTTTCAGCGCGTTGAAGGCGTAATTCTGATAAGCTTCTGCTGTACAGGACTGGTAAGTCGGTGCAGCTGCCGGCTGCTGGCTGGCACAGCTCTTCTGCGGCATCGCCATAGCCGGATTTTGCTTGGCACATCCTGCCTTTGGTGATGATCCTGTCTGCGGCTGCTGTGGTTGCTGCGGCTGCGGCATATGATTGGCGGGCAGGACCTCCTTATAGCACAAGTCCGACGGGCACAGATCAGAGCCAAAATGTTTGATCGACCCACCCATCAGCCGATCGCTGCGCTCAGCTAAAAGAGCCTCCAGGTAATCCTTTAAAGATGATGGTTCCATTTTTCACACTCCACTCCTATGACATGATGTATCGCTTGCCTATTGGTATGTTATGTGAAAAGGAAGCAATTGGTGCCTGGTTTCTCTATTGCACGATACCGGCGATGAGCGGCTGAACGGCTGGCTTTTCAGAAGCATAATGGCAGCCGTTTGTCAGTAAGGCAGCCGCTTCTGCCAAACGCGGCTGGTAGGGCGCATTGTAGTGGAGCACAGCCAGCGGCTCGCCCTTCTCTACATAGTCCCCCACCTTCTTTTGCAGAACGATGCCTGCGCTCAGATCGATGGGCGCATTCTGCCGTTCGCGGCCAGAACCCAGCAGCATGCTGCACGTACCAACTGCCATAGCATCGATACTCTGGATGTAGCCGCTTTCCTGCGCCAACAGCGGCGTTTGGAACTGGGCTTTCGGCAGACCATCCTTCGTCACCGCTGCTGCATCACCGCCTTGGTACTGGACAAAGGCCAAAAATTTATCCAACGCCCGGCCCGAGCGCAGCTGTTCACGAGCGACAGCCTGCCCCTCCTCTAAGGACTGGGCGCCGCCGTGGAGATAGATCATCGCCCCAGCCAAGACTAAGCAGACTTCGGTCAAGTCTTCCGGCCCCTGACCGTGCAGCACTTCTAAAGCCTCCCGTACCTCCAAAGCATTGCCTACAGCTAAGCCTAAGGGCTGCTCCATACTGCTCAGGATCGCCACAGCCTCTCGCTGGAGATCACGGGCGATATCGACCATGGTCTGCGCCAGGATCTCTGCTCGCTCCAAGGTCTTCATGAACGCCCCGGAACCATATTTGACGTCCAAAACGATCTTTTGCGCGCCGCTGGCCAATTTTTTGCTCATGATGCTGCTGGCGATCAAGGGAATGCTTTCGATCGTGGCGGTCACGTCCCGCAGGGCGTAGAGTTTTTTATCGGCAGGCACCAAGTTGGCCGTTTGGCCGATCACAGCCAGACCGATATCGTTGACCTGCCGGATAAAAGCAGCGCTGTCCAGCGTCGTCTGAAAATGCGGAATAGCCTCCAACTTATCGATGGTCCCGCCGGTAAAGCCTAAGCCCCGGCCGGAAAGTTTGGCCACAGGCACGCCAGCAGCGGCAACCAACGGGGCCACGATCAGTGTCGTCTTGTCGCCCACACCGCCAGTGCTGTGCTTATCCACTGTGATACCCTTGATCTGGGAGAGATCCAACACCTCGCCGGAATGCATCATCGCTTCTGTTAAGCAAGCCGTCTCCGCTGCGTCCATGCCCTGAAAATAAACGGCCATCAGCCAGGCCGCCAGCTGCTCGTCCGGCACAGCACCCTGTACGCACCGTTCGATCAGATAGTGGATCTCCTCAGGGGTGTTTGCGCAGCCATCGCGCTTATGGGCAATGATATCATAGATCCGCATGGTCCTCCTCCTCTCTTCTTGTCAGGATAGCCAGAGGCAGGAGACTCTGCCCCTGGCCAGAATAAGGTACTGCCAAATAATCGGCTATCGTCGCGCCGATATGCCCAAAGCCATGTGCTTCCGCGAGTGCTCCATGCTCAGCGCAGCCTCTTTGATACAATAGCAAGGGGACATATTCACGGGTATGGTCGGTGCCGTGCGCTGTGGGATCACAGCCATGATCGGCAGTGATCACCAACAGCGTCTCCTCATCCAAGATGGACAGCAGCTGGCCAAGCTGCTTATCAAAAGCCAGCAGCGCCTGACCATAGCCATAAGGATCGCGGCGGTGGCCGTATTTGGCATCAAAATCCACCAGATTGAGAAATAAAAGCCCATTCTGCGTTTGAGGATATAGTTCCAGCAGCTTGTGCATACCATCGTCGTTGGAAACGGTATGCACCGATGTGCTGATGCAGGTATCAGCAAAAATATCACTGATCTTGCCGATAGCCGTTACGGTCTGGCCAGCTGCCGCAAGATCGCAGAGCAGATTGTGCTTATCCGGCGGGAGCGCATAATCTCTGCGGTTGGCTGTACGGGTAAAGCTGCCCAATTCGCCGATGAAAGGCCGGGCAATGATCCGTCCGATATTATGCGGCGGCGCCTTAAAAAGTTCGCGGGCGATCTCACAGTAGCGATACAGCATCTCCAGCGGAATGACTGCCTCATGGGCCGCGATCTGCCATACACTATCCGCTGAAGTATAAACGATAGGATATCCGCTCGCCAAATGCGCTGCTCCGAGGCGTTCGATGATCTCCGTGCCGGAAGCGGGCTCATTGCCTAAAATTTTAGTGCCAGCCGCCTGTTCAAAAGTCTCTACCATCTCTGGCGGAAATCCCTGCGGATATACGGGAAACGGCGTTTGGGTCACGATGCCGGTCATCTCCCAATGACCCGTCACCGTATCTTTGCCCCGCGAGGCCTCCGTCAAGCGGCCATAGAAGCTGCCTGCCTGAGGCTCAGCGGCTGCTGACCCTTCTACACCTGGGATACGCCCCAAGCCTAAGGAGGCAAGATGAGGCAGCGTAAAAGGCAGCTGCTGCTCACGATAATGGGCGATGATGTGCCCCAGCGTATGGGTATGCTCATCCTGGTACAGCGCAGCATCTGGTGCAGCACCTATGCCTACACTGTCCAAAACGATCAAGATGGCTTTTTTCATCTCTCGTTC
>CABVBB010000382.1 GCA_902496505.1 uncultured Peptococcaceae bacterium | reverse complement strand
GATCGAAGAAATCATAAACGATCTCACTGAGCGGCAGATCATACTTGAGCGTGACCCGCGTTTCGGTCATGTATTCCATATTAACAAAAGTGCCCCGCTTCTCCTGTGCGACCTCCATCACAGCGCCTACATATTCCTTGGGCACCATGATCGTTGCTGCTACATAAGGCTCCTCCAGCTGCGCGATGCTCTGCGGTTCCGGCAGCTGGGAAGGATTATCCACCATGACCACCGACTGGTCGGTCTGGATCACCTTGTAAATAACGCTGGGCGCGGTGGTGATCAAGTCCAGATCATATTCCCGCTCCAACCGTTCCTGAATGATCTCCATGTGCAGCAGTCCCAAGAAACCGCAGCGGAAGCCAAAGCCTAAAGCTGTCGAGGTCTCCGGCTCGTAGATCAGCGACGAATCGTTGAGTTTGAGCTTATCCAGCGCATCCTTGAGATCACCATATTGATTATTTTCCACCGGATAGAGGCCGCAGTAGACCATAGGCGTTGCCTTGCGGTAGCCAGGCAACGGCTCGGCCGGATGCTCGGCATCCGTGATGGTATCGCCCACCTCAGTATCCGTGACATTTTTGATGCTGGCCGCCACATAGCCGACCTCGCCGGGCTTGAGTTCGTCCACCTGCTTCATGGTCGGTGCGAATACACCGATCTCGGTGGTATCAAACTCCTTGCCCTTGGCCATCATGCGGATACGTGCACCTTTGCGCAGCGTGCCCTCCACGATGCGGATATACGACACTGCTCCGCGGTACGCATCATAATTGGAATCAAAGATCAATGCCTGCAAAGGCGCATCTGCTTCACCTTTTGGAGCAGGCACCTTGGCCACGATAGCTTCCAAAATTTCCGGGATGCCGATGCCCTCTTTAGCCGAGCAAAGGATCGCCTCGCTGGCATCCAAACCAATGACGTCCTCGATCTCCTGCCGCACCCGCTCCGGATCTGCGCTGGGCAGATCGATCTTATTGATGACGGGGATGATCTCCAGATCGTGCTCCAAAGCCAGATACACATTAGCCAAAGTCTGCGCCTCGATGCCCTGCGCTGCGTCCACTACCAAGATCGCGCCCTCGCATGCTGCCAGTGAGCGCGAGACCTCATAAGTGAAGTCCACATGTCCCGGGGTATCGATGAGATTCAAAATATATTCCTGCCCGTCCTGCGCTTTATAATTGAGCCGCACAGACTGCAGCTTGATGGTGATGCCCCGCTCCCGTTCCAAGTCCATATTGTCCAGCACCTGGTCGACCATTTCACGCTTCGTGAGCGCTCCTGTGTATTCCAGAATGCGATCTGCCAAGGTCGATTTGCCATGGTCAATATGAGCGATGATACAAAAATTTCTAATGCGGCTCTGCATCCTTCACGCCTCCTCTATATCCCTGCGCCGCATAACGACGCCTGTCTTGTTTCTAGTATGTCGATCCTTTTCGCAAATACTCGTCTGTCTGCGTACAAGCGCAGCTCAAGCCAAGTCCGCGAAAAATGGCTTTCTTTTCTATTCTATCAATACTGAGCAGGCAAATCAACAAAAATTTGCACGCCTGCCGCCCGAAACGACCGCTGCGCACCAAAAAAGAGCTGCCTTTGTCCCAAGACAAAAACAGCTCTTCCAGCCTTCTCAACTATTATCTGACTGCCTGCTTAGTCCAGCGGCAATGTGGCTGCTTCCAGAGCATAGGCACAGCGATCGTTCATCGGCAGATAAAGGACATGCTGGCAGTGGCGGATCACTTGCTTGACAGCGGTGCCCTCTTCCAAGATCCGTGCGCAATCAGCTGCTGCCTGGCAAGACTGGCTGTCCGCGTAAGGGCAGGTGCCGTCAGCATGCTGATGAGCCGGCTGACCTTGGCAGGTGTAGCTGGGTGCGATCTGGCTTTGCTGAGCGCTGTGATGAGCTCCGTGGTGGCCGCCATGCGCATAAGCTGCCGGCGCGACCAAAAGCGTCGCTGCCAAAGTCAAGGCGATCAATTTCGTTTTCATAAGTATTGCCTCCCTCATTATGTATCGTTGCTGCCGCTCTATCATACCACGATTTTGCTTGTGAATAAAGTCTTTTTCATTTTTTTTACAACGTCCCGCGATCCATGCAACAATTCCAGCCGCTTGTGGTATACTTAAAAAACAAGACCACAACAGGCCTGATCTTATTATCCTACAAGGAGGCAATTTTGATGAATGCGGAAATTTTATGCGTGGGTACGGAACTGCTTCTCGGCAACATCGTCAACACCAATGCCGCTTATCTTTCCGACGCGCTGGCTGGCTTAGGCATCAATGTCTATTATCACACCGTGGTCGGCGACAATCAGGAGCGGCTCAAAAAAGCACTGGCCATCGCCTTTGACCGCAGCGATCTGGTCATCACCACCGGCGGCTTGGGGCCGACCTACGATGATCTGACCAAAGAGACCATTGCCCAATATTTCGGCCTGCCCTTAGCCGTACATGACGATTCGCTCTCTCAGATCAAAAGCTTCTTCGCTCAGCACACGGAAAAAATGATGGCCAACAACGAAAAACAGGCCCTCATGCCCCAAGGCGCCACCGTCTTTGCCAATCTCTGCGGCACGGCACCAGGCTGCGCCATCAGCAAAGACGGCAAGACTGCTATCATGCTGCCCGGACCGCCCAGTGAGATGCAGATGATGTTTGAGCACGAGGCAAAGCCTTATCTGGCCAAACTCTCCGATCATACACTGGTCTCCCGCACCGTACACCTCTGCGGCATCGGCGAATCCACCACCGAATCCATGCTCAAAGAAATGATGGTCAAAAACACCAATCCCACCATTGCGCCCTACGCCAAAGGCGGCGAAGTTGAGCTGCGCATCACTGCCGCCGCACCAGACGAAGCTAAGGGCAAAGCCATGATCGAGCCCATTTTGGCTGACATTCAGAAAATGCTGGGCCAATACATCTACGGTATCGACGTCGGCAGCCTGCAGCAAGCTGTAGTCAATGAACTCACTGCCCGCAGCCAGCGCGTGGCCACTGCCGAAAGCTGCACAGGCGGCCTCATCAGCAAAAGCCTCACTGATATCCCTGGCAGTTCACAAGTCTTCGCCGGCGGCGTCTGCGCCTACACCAACGACGTCAAAGTCGCTCTGCTGGGCGTAAGACCCGAGACACTAGAGCGCTATACCGCCGTGTCTGAACAAACGGCCCGCGAAATGGCTGAA
>CABVBB010000381.1 GCA_902496505.1 uncultured Peptococcaceae bacterium | reverse complement strand
ATAGATAGATAAAAACGGCAGCTCATGCTTCATCACCATGAGCTGCCGTTTTTTTATGTGTGGATCTATTTTGGGGCGGGCCGCCTGCGCACCATGACTTTTTCACCATGGGTATCGAGCTCGCCGGTGAAGTGGAAGCCGAATTTTTGGTAGAGACAGATAGCGGGGAGGTTGGCCTTGACGACGCTGAGGTAAATTTTGCGGCGGCGGGGGTATTCGTGAGCCAAGCGGTCGAGCAGGAGGGTGAGGGCGGCTTTGCCGTAGCCTTGACCTTGATAGCGGGCGTCGATGAGCAGCCGATCCAGCCAGAGACGGCCGCAGGGGAAGTATTGCCAGAAGAAGCCATACATGGCGAAGCCGATGAGGGTGGAGCCGTCGTAAATGGCCACGGGCCGCCAGCAGCGGGTATGATCGGCTTCTTCTAAGCATTGGGCGACGGTCTCGACGAAGCCTTCTTGACCGGGGGCGGTGTGCAGCGCGAGCACAGCTTGGCGGTCAGCGGGAGTGACGGGCTCAAGATGCAGCGGCATCGGCGCTCACTCCTTTTTTGGTGACGGAGACATGGGGCGCGGCGGGTTCACGTTTGAGCTGATAGACGACCCAAATGATCAAGCCCGCGGCCAGGACGGCGGTGCAGCTGCCAGCGAAGAGGGAGGTCAGCCAGATACCATCCAGTCCCCAAATATTCGGCAGGATGGCCAGGAAAAGGACAGGGAAGACCAGGGTGTGGCAGACGGAGAGCACTAGGGAGCAGAAGGGGCGGTTGAGCGCGGTGAAGAAGGAGCTGGAGACGACGGCGCACCAGCTGACGAGATAGGACAGGGCAAAGAGCTGCATGGCGCGGGTGCTTAGAGATAGGAGCTCGGCGCTTTCTTCTTGGGAGAAGAGGGCTATGAGCGTGTCGCCTTGGAAGAACATGAAGAGCAGCGTGGCCAGCGAGAGCAGAAAACCAGCGGCCTGCACACGGCGCTCCAGGGCGAAGACGCGTTTTTTGTCTGCTGCGCCGTAATTGTAGCTGATGGCGGGCTGAAGGGCGTCGCTCATGCCGAAGAGTACGGATTTGACGATGCTGTCGACGTACATGACGATGCTGAAGGCAGCGACTGCCAGATAGCCGGAGAGGTTCATCAGGGCGGTGTTGAAGAGCACCATGCAGACGGAGCCGGAAATATTGGCGAAGAATTCGGAGCTGCCGTTGGTGATGATATTGCCGATGGTCCGAAGCGGCAGGCGGCCTTTGACGAAGTGCAGCGCCATCTTGCCGCGGAGGAAGGGCCAAAGCCCTAGGATGGTGCCGCAGGCTAAGCAGAGGCAGGAGGCCAGCGCGGCGGAACCGATGCCCCAGCCGAAGACGGCGATAAAGAGCGCGTCCAGAGCGATATTGGCCACGGAGATGACGATATTGAGCACCATGCTGTAGCGGATGCGGCCGCAGATGCGCAGATAATTATCCAGCGCAAAGAAGATCATGATGAAGGGGGAAAAGACGGCATAAACCTGGATGTATTCCACAGCCATTGCGGCTACCGGGCCGTCTGCGCCCAGGAGACTGACCAATCCGTCAGCCAGTCCGAAGGCAGCCGCGCCGATGACAAGGGAGATGAAGAGGATCATCCCGCAGGCGAAGGAAAAAATTTTGCTGGCCTCGGCTTCGCGGCGCTCGCCCAGACGAATGGCGATCTGCACTGCTGAGCCCACGGCGAGCATATCGGCCAGGGCAAAGCTCATCATGATCAGCGGCATGACCAGATTGACCGCGGCCAGGGCGCCTGCGCCGATGAAATGGCCGACGAAGACGCCGTCAGCAATAGTATAAAGGGACGTGACCGCCATGCTGATCATACTGGGCACAGCCAGGCGGAAAAATAGTGGTGTGGGTGAGAGCGTACCAAATAATTGGTCGTGCTCTTGGGGGGACGACATGATAAAACCTCCTTGATCGTTTTAAGCAAATTGCGCTTTGACTGTCTTCATGATAAACTATGGGGTAGGACGATAGTCAAGAGGGGAGTTGTTAAGAATGAGTGACATGCCGGAGGTGGTCTTTACCACCCGTGAATTTGCCAGACTGTGCGAGACGACCAAGGACACGCTGTTTCATTATGAGGAGGTGGGGCTTTTAAAGCCCAGACGCAGGGCTAATGGCTACCGAGAGTACACAGCGGAGGATTTTTTTATGTTCAATATCATCCAGGTGCTGCAGCAGACGGGCAGCAGCTTGGAGGAGATCGGTGAGCATCTGGCTCATCATGATACGGAGCGGACGCTGGCGCTTTTTGAGGAGAAGCAGCGGCAGCTGGCGGCCAAGCGGCAGCAGCTGGAGCAGATGGAGCATTTTTTGGCGCAGAATATCGCTGTGATGGAGTTTGCCATGCAGGCGGTGTATGATGAACCCAAGGTGGAGGAGCAGCCGGAGGAGCGGCTGCTGGTGGTGCCGCTGGCGGCGGGAGAAGGGGATAATTTAGAGGGCATCACGCTCCGGCTCAGCGACCATTTCAAAACGTGCCGCCAGGGGGGATTATTGGACCGCTTCCCGCTGGGGTCGATCATTCCTTACGCCAATGTCCTGGTGGGGAGCGATGAGGAGAGTTATTTCACCAGCCAGGTGCCGGAGGATTTCACTGGCGGGCCGCTGGTGACCAAGCCTAAGGGGCGGTACGCGACGCTCTTGCACAAGGGGGACTATGCTTCTCTTGGGCAGGGTTATGCCATCCTTTTGGAGTATATCCGCAGGGAGCGGCTCACGGTGACGGGCGACTGCTATGTGCGGGACTTGGTGAGCTATCTGGCCTCCAGCGTGGAGGAGCATTTTGTCCTAGAGATCTCGATCCAGGTGGCGTAATAGTAGTTAGCTTTGTTTAGCTAGTTAACAGAGAGTTTATTGTTAAAAATTTGCGAAGTAAGATAAAGTAGATTATTTAATGAAATTAAAATAAGGGCTAGTTAAGAGAAGGGGATTGCGAAAGTGAGTATAACATTCCTCATTAATAAGTTTAATTGGATAATGTATTGTTTACCGGAAATTTAAATTATGATATACTTTTTAATAGATAATTCAAGCATATACTAAATGAATGGATGGGATAATGGTGACTGAAATGGCAAAGCCCTTTTTGCGATGGGCTGGAGGAAAAAGTTGGTTTATAAAACATTTGCCCCAAATAATACAAGAGCAAAAATATGTAAATTATTATGAGCCGTTTTTAGGGGGGGGAG
>CABVBB010000380.1 GCA_902496505.1 uncultured Peptococcaceae bacterium | reverse complement strand
AGACGGCAAGCTTTACACCCTCAATGGCTGGTGCGAGGAAAAGACCTTCGATAAAAACAAAGATGCGCTGAAATCCATGATCACCACTGCTAAATGGGCTGAGTAAACACTCCAAAAAGACCGCTCCTCATCAGGAACGGTCTTTTTTTAATGCGTATGCGACTGCGCGGCTTGGATCAGGCGGCAGCGCTGGAAATAGCGTTGGAGCAGGAAAAGTGTAGCCAGCAAGGTGAGGCCTTCGGAAATGGTGGTGGCCAGCCAGAGTTTGTCAGGGCCGCCGAGGAAGATCGCCAAGGCCAGACCCACCGGCACAAGGAGCAGACCGCGGGACAGGGAGATGGTCAGGGATGCGGCTGGCCGCTCGATAGCGGCGAAGAAGCCAGCAATGATCACATTGAAGCCCAAGAGCAGGAAGGACCAGGCGAAAAGCCGCAGGGCGTAAACAGAGTAGGTCAGCAGGGCTTGATGCTCAGCTTGGATGAAGATCGCCGCCAGCGGCTGGGCCAAAGCCTGGCACAGGCCAAAGGCGAGGAGGGCGCAGGCTAGGACAGCGATGAGGCCGTAGCGCAGCAGACGGTGCTCCGTGGGGCGGTCATGCTGGCCGCAGGCAAAGCTGACTAAGGGCTGCATGCCTTGGGTGATGCCGATCATGGTCATCAGCGCCAGGGTATTGACGTAGGTGATGATGGTGTAGGATACGATGGCGTCTTCACCTAATACCGCCAGGATGGTGCGGTTGAACATAAAGGTGACCAGACCGGTGGAGAATTCGGTGATGCAGTCGGAAAAGCCGATGGGCAGGATACGCTTGTAGCTGCGCAGGAGCTTGAGATCAAAACGGGCAAAATTCAGCGAGGAACGGCGGCTGGCGAAGTGCACGAGGAAGATGACCAAGAGGACCAATTGCGCCAAGCCTGTGGCAAATGCCGCGCCCTGTACGCCCCAGCCCCAGCGGATGACCATGAGATAGTCGAGGAGGATATTGGTCAAGGCGCTGATGGTGACGCCGACGGTGGCCAGGATCGGGAAGCCGTCGGTCTTGACCAGCACCTCCAGACAGTAGGAAACGATGAAGCAGCCGCTGAAGAGGATGATGATGCGCAGATAATCTTTGACATACCCATGGGTAAGGTCAGTGGCGCCGAGGAAGGCGGCCAGCTGATCCAAATGGGTGTAAGCGAGGAGGGTGATGGTGATGCTTAAGAGCGTGAGCACCACGATATTCATGGTGAACAAGCTGTCAGCCCGCTTTTTGTCGCCAGCACCCAAGGCCATAGCGATCAAGGTCGAGGCCCCTACAGCCAGCCATAAGGAAACGGCGAAGATACCGTTGATAAAGGGCATAGCGATATTGACCGCCGCTAAAGCGGTCTCGCCTACACCGCGGGCGACGAATATACCGTCGGCCATGGTGTAGATCGAAAAGACCCACATGGAGACGACAGAAGGGATCGCATAACGAATGAATTGTTTGACAGGACGCATGATAAGCCGCCTTTCTTGATTGGATAGAAATGGACAGCCAGGGCATTGCCCTGACGTGTTGATTCCTATTTTAAACCCTGGTATAATACCAAGGTCAAGAGGCAAAATTTTTGGAGGTGGCCTATTGTGAAGTCTTATTACAAAATCAGCGAGATCTCGGCGCTGTATAATATCTGCCCGGATTCTCTGCGGTATTATGAGGAAAAAGGGCTGTTGGCGCCCCGACGGGATGAGAATGGCTACCGCATATACGGGGTGCAGGATTTTTGGCGGCTGAATGTGATCAAGGATCTGCGGCAGCTGGGGTTCTCCACAGAGCGCATCAAGGACTATTTGGATGAACGGACGGTGCAGACGACTTTGGCGCTTTTAGCAGAGGAAGAAGCGCTGATCAGCGAGCAGATGGCCAAGCTTGAGGCGCAGCTGGGCAATATCCGCCGCCGTTCGGCTGATCTGACGGCGCTGGAAAGTGTGCCGCTGGGGGAGATCCATTTGCAGAAGCTGCCCAAGCGTTATTGCTGTCGTATCCAGGAGCACGTCAGCTTGGATGGGGAAGTGGATTTTTTGATCAAGCGGCTGCAAAAGGAGCATGAGAATACGCTCTATATCATCGGCAACAACCGCATCGGTGCGCTGCTGGATGAGGAGCAATGGCCGAAGGGCGTGTACAATATGTACAGCGCTGTTTTCATTATCGATGATACGGCTGCTGACGGGGATTCGCTGGCCGCAGGGTGGTATTTGAGCGTCTTTTACCGCGGCGCGTACGGGCAGACGGCAGAGTATCTGCCCAGGCTTTTGCAATACGCAGCGGAACAGGGCTGGGAATTGGCTGGCCAGCCGTTAGAGATCTACCACATCGATATCCACGAGACCAGCCAGCGGGAAGAATTTTTGACTGAGGTGCAGCTGCCGGTGCAGCGCAGGGAGGAAGCCAGATGAAACAGACGATCAATACCCTGAAATGGGTGCAAAAGTTTTGGCAGCAGGCCGTGCGGCCAGGGGATCATTGTATCGATGCCACTGCAGGACGGGGGCACGATACCGTGGTCTTGGCCAGACTGGTGGGGCTCACGGGAACGGTGACGGCCTTCGATATCCAAGCAGAGGCGCTGGAGAGTACGAGAGCGCTGCTCACAGAGGAGGGCGTGGCAGAAAGGGTGCGCCTGATCCAGGACAGTCACGCTCAGATGGCACAGTACAGCGCTGCGGAAAGCGTGGCGCTCATCGCCTTTAATCTCGGCTATCTGCCCGGCGGGGATCACCAGCTGGCGACACGGCCAGAGGAGACCATCAAGGCTATCCAGGCGGGATTGGGGCTGCTCAAAAACGGCGGGCTCATGACGCTTTGTATCTATCAGGGCGGAGACACGGGCTTTGCTGAGCGGGATGCGGTGCTTGCTTATCTCCAAAGCCTCGATCATCAGCAGTATACAGTGCTGGTGACGGATTTTTACAATCGGCCGAATGACCCGCCGCTGGCAGCGCTGGTCTATAAAGCCATATAGGACATAAAAAAACAGCCCAGGCAATTTTGCCTGAGCTGTTTTTTTAGGAAAGATTATTCGTCTCTCAAGAATTCCATGTAAGGGGTATCGAATTTGGTCATTGCATTGACGACCAATTCGACCAATCCGCCGTAATGGACGTTGTAGCGGTCTAAGCCGTAGTTGCTGATGATCTCACGCATTGCGCCTTTGCAGTTGGAGCAAGGAGCGCAGATGTATTTTGGT
>CABVBB010000379.1 GCA_902496505.1 uncultured Peptococcaceae bacterium | reverse complement strand
GCCCTATTGGCTTCGGCATACGCACCGTCTATCGCCCTGCAGCTGACGGATCTGGGCCGGATGCTGGTGACTTTTGACTTCAATCAGCTGGCGCAGAGTTTTGGCGAGCAGATCTATGGCCTGCTCAGCTATATCGACTTCAATAAATATATCGCTGAAGCGGGGATGCTGGTCGCTTCTGAGGCGACAAAGATCGGCAGCTTTGGGGTGAATGTGGTGCTGGCCCTTTTGCTCAGTCTGCTGCTGCTTTTGGAGAAAAAGGAGATCGCGGCTTTTGGCGAGCGCTTCGAGGAGAGCAAGGTCGCGTTCATTTATGAGTACTTTGTGTATTTTGGGTCCAGCTTCGTGCGGACCTTTGGTCAGGTCATGAAGGTACAGGTGACCATCGCTTTTATCAATGCGGTCGTTTCTGGGATCTTTTTGAAGCTGTTCGATTTCCCGCAGGTGCTGGCGCTCACCGTGATGGTCTTTGTGCTGGGCTTGATTCCAGTAGCGGGCGTGATCATTTCTTTGATCCCGCTGACGATCATCGGATTCAATTTTGGCGGCATCAGCAAAGTCATCGCTATTTTGGTGATGGTCGTCATCATCCATGCGCTGGAAGCTTATGTGCTCAATCCTAAACTGATGAGCAATAAGACCCATCTGCCGGTCTGCTTCGTCTTCATCATCCTTTTGGTCAGCGAGCATTATCTGGGCGTTTGGGGGCTGTTGATCGGGGTGCCGATCTTTATGTTCCTGTTGGAGATGTCCGGCGTCAAGTACAAGGGCGCTGCGGCGGCCAAGGACCAAAAGGGATCGTGAAGCAAATCGCAGGATAAACTACCGCTATAAGGAGGTAGTTCGCATGAATCCTAAACGCTATGAGTTTCGGGCAATGATCCAAAAGGTGCCGGATATTGACGGTGCTTATGTAGAATTTCCCTATGATGTCCGTTCGGAGTTCGGTAAGGGGCGGGTAAAGGTGCAGGCGACCTTTGACGGCGTCCCTTACGCAGGCAGTCTGGTGCGGATGAAAATACCGAGGCATATCATTGGCCTGCGTCGGGATATCCGCGCAGCTATTGGCAAGCAGCCTGGCGATTGGGTGCAGGTGACCATCCAGGAACGGGCGTAATGAGAAAAGGAGGCAGCCTATATGGCCAAGCTGAGAAAAACGCTGGGCGATATTGATTCGCCGGAATGTCTGGCGCTGATGCGCCTGATCGAGACGCAGAGCGTCAAGACGCTGGCGGCTTGGGCCATCACTTATGCCAGGGAGCAGTATCTGGCAGTCTATGCGGCCCACTATCCAGAGGAGGGGCGCTTAGGCGAGATCGTGGCAGCTTGTGCCAGCTGCGCAGCAGGAGAGTGCAAGCTGAGTGAGGTGAAGCCTTTGCTCAAGGAAGCGGGGCAGATCGCGCGGGCTGTAGAGCAGCCGGCAGCCCAGGCCGCTGCACGAGCTGTAGCGGCTGCCTGCGCTGTATTACAGACACCGACCAATGCGCTGGGCTTTTTGTTCTACGGGGCGGCGGCGATAGCCTACAGTCAGGCTGGGCTGGAGCAAACGACGCAAATCTATGATGAATTGGCTGCTGCTGAGCTTGCTCGTGCGCTGACTTCTCTGGAACAAGCTGCTCTGCCTGATGAAGCACAGCTGGCCAAGATCGTTTGGCACTGCTGAGAGGTGCATCCGTAACGGCACATCGTGTAAAAGACCGCCCTGGAGGCGGTTTTTTTGCGGTCAAGAGCGGTCCGTTGGTAAAATCTGCTGACGGCTGGAATTTGTGATGCACGCTGACGTTTTTTTTGGTACAATGGTGACATTAGATCAGCCGAAGCAAAATGGCGGCTAGATCATGCAGGCAATGGAAAAAAGGGGGTCCTGGCGTGGACGGTACAGAATTTGTGATCATAACAGGCTTATCAGGCGCTGGCAAAAGTCAGGCAGTCAAGGTTTTTGAAGATATGGGGTATTTTTGTGTTGATAATCTGCCGGTGCCGCTGATCCCTAAGTTTGCGGAGCTTTGTCAGCAGTCGGGCGGCAAGGTGCAGTCCGTGGCGTTGGTCATCGATATCCGCGGCGATCTGTTTTTGAATGATCTGAATGATGCCTTGGCCGAATTGACAGAGATCGGCATCAATTATCAGATCCTCTTTTTGGAGGCCTCTGACGAAGTGCTCATCAGCCGTTTCAAAGAAAGCCGCCGCAATCATCCCTTGAGCCCCGAGGGCACGATCAGTGCCGGTATCGCTCTGGAGCGGGATAAGCTCAGCAATCTGCGCGGACGAGCCAATAAGATCATCGACACCTCACGGCTCAAGGTCAACGAGCTGCGGGAGGAACTGCGGCAGCAATGGGGCATCAACCATGTGAAGATGACAGTGACCATTTTGTCCTTTGGCTATAAGCACGGTATCCCGATGGATACGGATCTGCTCATGGATGTGCGTTTCATCCCTAATCCTTTTTATATTCCTGAGCTGCGGCCGCTTACAGGGCGGGAACAGCCGGTACGGGATTATGTCTTGAGCTCGGCAGAGAGTCAGAGCTTTTTGCAGAAATTCAGCGATCTATTACTATTTTTGCTGCCCAATTACATCAAAGAGGGTAAGACGCATTTAACACTGGGTATCGGCTGTACTGGCGGGCAGCATCGGTCAGTGGCGCTGGCTATTCGGCTGGGGGAAATATTGCAGGAGGCCGGCTATAATGTCGTGGTCAAGCACCGAGACAGTTGAGCAGCGGTTTCAAGCGGAAGTCAGGTGAGGGTCATCAAAAAGAAAAAGGGTTATATCAAATGGCTTTACCCTGGTCTGGGCGTGAAACGCTGGCTGTTTATCGCGCTTATTGGGCTGGGGATCGCCATCCTTGGCATATGGAATCTGATCAACAATCAATACACCCGTGATGTGGTCATTGCCTTCGTCAATTGGCTGGAGGTCGTGCTGCCCAGCATGGGCTTTTATCACAGTGTGCTTTGTCTGGTCGGCGGCGTCATTTTGATCATTGCGGCGATCTATTGTTTGGTGCGGCAGTATCTCAAGACCACCTTGGTCAAGAGCCAGTCATATTACGAAGCCAAGACGCTGCAGCAGGGGCCCAAGATCGTCGTCATCGGCGGCGGCACAGGGCTTTCGGTGCTGCTCAGAGGGCTCAAGGAATATTCCAGCAATATTACAGCGGTGGTCTCTGTGGCTGATGACGGCGGCAGTTCGGGCCGCCTGCGGGAGCAGTTC
>CABVBB010000378.1 GCA_902496505.1 uncultured Peptococcaceae bacterium | reverse complement strand
TGACGGCGATCCGCTCACCAATGGTGAGTTTGCTCAAATCGCTGTAGGTGTAGCCATTGATATCAACATAGCTGTTGCTGTCAAAAGTATAGGTGTAGGTGGCACCGCCAAAGGTCCGAAGCGTCACAGTCTTGGCAGACGTATTGATGCTGCTTACGGTACCAGCGATCTGTTTGCTCACCTCGACCTTATCCAAAGTGCTGCCCACATAGGTCGCGATCAGTTTGTCGCCTTCCTTGAGCTCTTTGACGGTCGGTGTGCTGTCGCCAGGAATGATCAATTTGACGTTGCTGTTGATGTAAAGCTCTTTCTTGTAATCGTTGCTGTCCTTCACAGTGACGTGCGTGGAGGAATTGCTGTAGGTGGAGTAAACGGTGTAATCCACCAGGCAGGTCACATCGATCTCAGTCACGCGGTTGTTAACGACCTTGATATTAACAGTATCGCCTACATCCACGGCAGAGAGTCTAGTGCTGCTTTCATCGAAGGCATCGACATAAACGCTGCTGGAGACGTCGTAGGTCACTGTGGTACTGGAGGATTCCGGCAGGATCTCCAGGGTATTGTTGCTGGTATTGACGCGTACAACTTTACCAGTGACGCGGTTATTGGCTTTGATATTGGTGATCGTGCCGTTGGAAATGCCGATCTCGATGGCCATGTCTTTCTTGATAGCACTGAGGGACGCATTGCTGTCGTAGAGGGTGATGCTGGCTGTAGAAGCGACAGGATAGGTCTTTAAGGAGCCATCGTTGGACTTGATGGTCAGGATAGAGTTGGCATAGTCGATGGCGTAGACCTTGCCTTTATAGCCTTCGTTGAGCTTGCGGCTGGTCACGGTGATATTGGTGATATAGTCGTTGCTCACTGAAATGGTGGCCACATCTTCGACCTGCAGGTCATTGATGCTGCCGTTTTCACCGTCGAAGTTCACACGGGTCGCGCCGTTGTAATAGTTGGCTTTGAGTGCACCAGCGGAGGTCTTGTAGGTGATGAATTTGCTGTTGGTATTGATCTCCAAAATGGTGCCGGTACCGTCATACAGATCGCTGCTGCCGCCGACGGCGATGGCGACCATTTCCTGATTTTTGATCTCATAGGAGGCTTTGTCGCCGGTCTTCAGACTGCTGGCGGTGGCGGAGAGCATGCCGGCGATGCTCACAGTCATATCATTAGCCATTTTATAAGTCTTGAGTCCGCTGCTTTCATTCATGATGATGAGCTTATTGTACACGTCCACATCATAAATGGTGCCGCTTTGGGTAAAGGAATCGCTGTTGGTCACGATGACGATCTGGGTAGCGGATTGGTTGGTGGCAGCCACCTTGACCTTATCGCCGACCTGCAGGTCATTGAAACTCAGCGTTCCAGAAGTATTGCTGCGGGTGATGGTCGTGCCGTCGCTGACCAAAATGGTGTTGAGTGCCCCATCACTAGCCGTCAGGACGATGGTTTTTTTGTCCGGCACGATCTTGGTGATGGTGCCTTCCAGATTAGCATTGATCGGCGTCTGCTGGCCAGTGGAGCTGCGGATCTCCAGATAGTTGAGCATACTGCCGTTAAAGAGCACATAAACCGGATCGCCGACTTTGAGATCGCTGACTTGGATCTTGGTTCCGGCTAAATTGTAGAGCACGGAATTATTGGGGACAACATAAAAATTGGCTGTCGTGCCGTCGGCCTTGGTCACGCCTACATTGATGCCATCTACAGAAGCCACTGTGCCGATGACCAGATTGTCTGCCGCTACAGTGGTCATCTTGTCCTCAGCGCGGCTGAGGAAGGCAGCCATTTCTGCACGGGTCACTTTGTTCTTCGGCTTAAAGGTACCATCTGTATAGCCGCCGATCAGGCCCAGACTTTTGGCGACTTTGACATAGTTCAAATACTCAGCGCCAATAGAGGATACATCGCCAAAATCCAAATATTCACCGGCCACTGAATCCAGCATGCTTTCCTGCTTTAGGACCTTGACCAAAAGTTTGGCGATCCATTCTCTGGATGCAGCCTGATCATGCTTGAAATCTTTTTCGTCGATCAGGCCGTTTTGATAAGCGACGACGCCGGTCTCTTTAGCACCGGACCAAGTCGGTACGGCGACGGGCAGATACGCCCCAGAGGACACACTGGCTGTCTGGCTTTCCAAACCCATGATGCGTACGGCCATGCTGATCGCTTCAAATTCGGTCACCGATTGGTCTGGACGGGCAGTACCATCCTCATAACCGTTGATGACTCCTCGGTAATTCATCCGCGTGATCTGCTGCTTGGCCCAATGTTTGTCGGTCACATCGGAAAAGCTTTTGCCGCTGGTGGTCACTGCCCAGGCTCCTGTGGGAAGCAGGGCGGTCAGCAGGAATGTGACCAGCACCATCATGGAAATTTTCTTTTTCATTTTCATATTTTTGCTGCCCCTCTCTTTGTGTTGGTTTTGTTTTTTGCTCAAAGCTCAGCGCAAAAGCCTTCGTCGGCGATTCCGAAGTCCCATCTGCTGTGCCTGAAAATCATGTTCATGCTTAAATTTCGCTATGACCTGTTTTTTACCTGCCATATTCTTTATAGATTATACCATATTTCCCTGCACAGCGTTAGCGCAAAATCATTTTTTTCGACGGCAAAGCCAAAAAATCTGCCGCATCCTTTTAGGGACGTTCAAACCTGACCTTTTGTTGCACAAAACGCCGAAATTTTGGAGCGCAAAAAAGCCCGCTTCGTCGATCGAAGCGGGCCAAGATGATCAGCTCATATTTATTTGAAGGGCCAGAATTGGATGCCGCCTTGAATGAAAGAAACATTTTCAAAGCCAGCCTGGTTGAGGATCAATTGACCTTCAAAACCACGGGTGCTCAGGATGCAGAAGACGACCAATTCTTTGTCTTTTGGCAGCTCATGCGCTCTGGCACGCAGTTCTTCAATGGGGATATGCACCTGATGATCTGCCGGCAGCGCTTTTTGTGCTCTTTCGTGTGCTGTGCGCAGGTCAACGAAGACGACATTGTCATCATGCAGCTTAGCCTGTGCTTCTTGGAAGGTCAGGCTGTGAGCCATACCGTCGATGGTGTTTTTCATGACGTTGGCAGCGACGATGAGGTTATCCATAGCGGAAGAGAATGGCGGCGCATAAGCCAGATCGATGTTGGAGAGCTGTTCAGCGGTCACACCGAAGCTCATAGCAGCGGCCATGGTATCGATACGTTTGTCTAATTTGCCAGGGCCGACGA
>CABVBB010000377.1 GCA_902496505.1 uncultured Peptococcaceae bacterium | reverse complement strand
GATCTGAGGTTCTTGTTCGCGATTGAGGCGGATGGCTTTGGCGTAGCAGCCGCCTTCGATGTTGAACACGCCATCTGCTGTCCAAGCATGTTCATCATCGCCGATGAGCATACGTTTGGGATCAGCAGACAAGGTAGTCTTGCCTGTGCCGGAGAGACCGAAGAAAAGGGCTACGCTGTGGTCTTCTGGGCTCATGTTAGCAGAGCAGTGCATCGATAAAATATCCTTTTGCGGCAGGATGAAGTTCATAACAGAGAAAATGGATTTTTTCATTTCACCGCAGTAGCTGCTGCCGACGATCAAAATGATCTTTTGGGCAAAATCGATGATGATAGCGGCTTCGGAATTCACCCCATCGCGCTCAGGATCGCAGTGATAGCCAGGTGCGCAGATCATGGTGAATTCTGGCTGATAAGCGTCTAGCTGCTCAGCAGTCGGGCGGACCAACAGCTGATGCATGAAAAGGTTTTGATGAGCCAATTCATTGACGATGCGGACAGGTACCTGATATTTGCTGTCTGCACCGGCTAAACCGTCAAATACATAAACATCCTTGCCTTCCAGGTAGGTCAAAGCGCTCTTTAAAATGGCGTCGAATTTTTCCTGTTCAATGGGCACATTGACTTTGCCCCAAGCCACTTTGTCATTGGTCGCATCATTGGCAACAATGAAACGGTCTTTGGGAGAACGACCTGTATATTTGCCTGTCACTACACGAAAAGCACCAGTATCGGTCAAGATACCCTCTTCATGCCGCAGGGCTTCTTCGACCAAACGCTCTGGAGATAAATTATGCATCACATTTCCCAAATTGTTTAACCCGATTGCTGCTAATTCTTCATCAATTGCCATATTGGACATTTTATGTTTTCTCTCCTCTATTGAATGATCAGCAGATGGTGATCGTGAAGATCTAGTCTGCATGTATACAATAAACACCTCTTTCAGTTTACACAAAAAAGCCATATGGGTCAACTATTTTACGCAAAAACTTAAAATGTGATGCGTTATTGCCATAATAACCCGCTTTTATGCGCCTATTCTTTCAAAAAAATAAGCTTTGAGCCATTTGCTCAAAGCTTGATCAATTTTTGTATGCGTAAGATAGCTTAATGATCGTTTAAATATCCTCAGGATCAGTGGGAGACAGACCATCTTTTGGCCCCTCTTCAGAGGAGGCCTCTCCTTCTGTCTGCGGTGGAAAATACTGACATGCGACATAAAGCACCAGGCCCGCTAAGGCGAAGCCCAGAAGCGGTATAGCGATGGTCGGCATGATCGTCAGGAAAAGCAGGATGACGCCTGCAAATGCCAGCCGCCCTTTGTTCCATACTTCTCCCTGCCCTTGACAAACAGGACAGACGCGATTTTTGGTGCCGTGACAGTAGGGACAGGCGATAACGCCTCTGCCGCCGCAGGTCGGACACTGCCGGTGGGCGATCCACTGCTCTTGATGCTGACGCTTGATGCGCCCAATGCCGTGACAGAGCGGACATTCTACTTGACCGCGGCCATGACAATGAGGACAGGGTTCGTTGGCAGAGGTCTTCCCCGTACCCAAACACTGCGGACAAGATACCCAGCCATCATGACATCCTGGATGATCACAGGGGATCTCAATAATATTGGAGGCACTGACACATTCATCGATCACCCCTTTGCCCATACATTCTGGACAAACGATCTCATAATGCTCGTCGCAGTTACAGACGGTGATCCCGCTGCCGTGACAGGCCGGACATTCTTTTTTGAACCAAGCTAAACATTGCTGCCAAATAGTCATATGCACGCCGCCTTTTGATTAGTGTGGAGAAAAGAAATGCCAAAAAAGCAAATTACCACAGATCACACTGACGATAATGACAATGCCGATCTTGAACCAAAATTTGTGCCGATCCACCAGATAGCCTTTGCCATGGCAGGTCGGACAAGAAATCGTCTCGCATTCTGTATTATCCTCCACGCTGCAGCAAACAATACATGTTCTCCCTTCACAAGTCGGACATGGGATACGATGGCTGTTGAATATCGTTTTTTTCTTTTCCATGCAATTCACTCCCCCAAGCTGATACAGTTATGTATTTTTATTTCGTCATTTAAGGCTATTAGAGTTATTAATACTATAACACATTTTTCTCACCACGCCTACCCGAAAAATAAAAATTTCTTTTAAAACTTCGTACACTATGCAAAATGCCGCCTGCTTTGCAGCAGACGGCACAATGATTTTATTTGTTTTGCAGCTCAGACGGCAGCATATGACCGGTCTCCAGATAGCGCTGGTGGAAAGAAAAGCATTTGTTCAAAAGATGCGGTGTATGGGCACCGTGAGTCTCAGCCAAAGCTTCTTCATAATATGCTTCAAGCAGAGGCTGATAATCGGGATGGGCACAATTATTGATGATCTCCAGCGCCCGTTCACGAGGAGATTTGTTGCGCAGATCAGCAACACCCTGCTCGGTGATGATGACGTCGACATCATGTTCAGCATGGTCTACATGAGAGACCATCGGCACGATGCTGGAAATAGCGCCTTTTTTGGCCACAGATTCGGTGATGAAAATGGTCAGATAAGCATTGCGGGCGAAATCGCCGGAACCACCGATACCATTCATCATTTTGCTGCCCATGATGTGAGTAGAGTTAACATTGCCATAAATATCCGCTTCGATAGCAGTATTCATCGAGATGATGCCCAAACGCCGGATGACTTCTGGGTGATTGCTGATCTCCTGCGGACGCATGATGATCTTATCACGATACCGCTGGACATTTTCTTTGAAATATTTGGCGCCATCCTGAGACAGGGTCAGTGATGTTCCGCTGCAGATCTTCATCTTGCCTGCATCTATCAGTTTCAAAGCGGCATCCTGGATAACTTCTGAATAAAACGAGAGGTTTTCAAATTCTGAATTGAGCAGTCCCTCTAAAACGGCATTGGCGACACTGCCGACGCCGGACTGCAATGGGAGCATCTCTTTAGGCATGCGACCTTCGGCGATCTCATTTTTTAAGAAAGCAACGATATTGTCCGCGATCTTTTGGCTGGTAGCATCGATCGGCGCCAGAGGACGGGCATCATCAGGCATATCAGTGATGACGATAGCCGCGATTTTTTCTGGCGGGCAGACGATATAGGGCACACCGATGCGTTGATCGGGAGCGACCAAAGGTATCGCTTCACGCACAGGAGGATCATTCAGCAAATAAATGTCGTGCATGCCTTC
>CABVBB010000376.1 GCA_902496505.1 uncultured Peptococcaceae bacterium | reverse complement strand
AAGATAACATCATATTTATTATCATCGATCAGCGCCTTCATGGCTTTATTCTGCCAGCGGGTATAATGCTCCCAGCAGGGCAGCATCCCTTGTTCCAATAGGTCTGCCCGCAAACCGCCAATCGTCGGCATAGCCGGTACATAGCCTGCGGCTTGAACGATCTGATCAAACAGCGACAATGGATGGAAGTTGCTGTTATAAGCGATATCCACACCACGAGCGAGATAGATCTTCACATCACTGCCATCCTCCGCACACTGCATGAGGCCAATGGTGCGGTTCACCTGACACTCTTCACCGCCGCGGTAGGCTTTGTCCACAAACGTTGTGAAATCTCCAACTGTCATCGCACATAAGAGATTTGCTTGATCCTTTTTCTCATAGATCTCAATGTGGTCATAGATCCCTGCTTCATTTTGCAGGAGCAGCACTGGCCGACGAACCAACCCGCTGTTTTGCAGCAGGACAAATTCTTTCGCTCCCTGCGGCGCATTGACCCATCCTTCCGCTGGTCTGATCGGTGTATTGGCAAAATCCAGCTGGATCTCTTCGACAGCTGCATCGCCGTCCATATGACCCAGCATGATGTTAGTCACCACATTGGCTTGTGTAGCATCCATATCATTGGTGCTTGCACCAACATCTAAGCCTTCGATGATACAGCCTGCACCAACCGCATTCAGCTTGACATTGGTTTGAAAGGTGATCTTGCTCAAGGATTCATTAGCCACACAGATACATTCTGAATCCACAATGCCGCCTGCCATCCCGATAGCGCCTGGGGTCAGTCCGTCTACGACATGCAGATTGGGACTGTCCGAGGTTGGCGGCCAAGAAGAACCCGGCCAATGAAAGACCAAGGTCTTTTTGCCAGCTTCTGCAAAAACGTTCCACAGCTGTTCTGCTTTGCACAGACGGGAATCAAATGAATAATAAATGGTATCCAGGGATTCCTTAGACTGCATATGATAGTCGGTGATCCCGTGGGTCATCGGGTAGGCCCCTGTCGCCAGCGTTGTCCACATTGGCGGCGTTACCGTAGGATGTGCACCTAAAAGCATCAAATCTTCACGGGCTGCTCCCAACTCCACATATTTTTTCAGATTGGGCATTTTGCCTTTATCCATGAAATGCTTAGCTAAGCGCGGGTCCATGCCATCCACACCCAAAACTAAAATTTTGTCATTTAATGTTCTTGCCATCTTAATACCTCCTGTTGTATCGTTCAAAGTGATAAGTATTTCTTGATAATCGATTATCGTTTGTTCTAATTTCATTATATAGAATTTGCTTATGAAGTCAATTTGCCTATTTTTATCTAAAGTTGCATCACATAAATTTCTTTTATTCTTCTTTTTTTACCTCAAAAATGCGCACAAAAAAGGCGTTTTGGAACGATCTCCAAAACGCCTCGCCATACTGTCAGGTTATTTTACGATAGGTGCATAAAAGCATCTTTTTGGTGAATCGATAGCACCTTCTGCCTTCAGTGCTTTGATCGCCTTGTCCACATCTTTTTTGTCCAAACCGGTCTTTTCAGCGATATCCCCTGCTTTTAAGGGTTCGCCTGCTTTTTGCAGCGTTTCTAATACGGTATCTTTATCAGCCATAGTTGATTGCCTCCTTGAATTAAATGATGTGCTTAGTCTGTTGGTTTTATACCCCATTTGGCGGGGCACTCAAACAATTTTTACACACGCCGGCCTTTTTCTGCTATAATTTGAAATGAAAACAGCGTTAAACAAGGAGTGATCTTATGACAGTTTATGATTTTGACCGCATCATCGATCGCCAAGGTACCTTTAGTTTGAAATGGGAAAATGTGACGCAGGCTTTGCCGGGTGCGCCGGCGGATGCTCTGCCTTTATGGGTGGCGGATATGGATTTCCCGTGCGCAGAGCCGATCCTCAAAGCGCTGCATGAGCGGGTGGACCGGCAGATCTTTGGCTACAGTGTCCACCAGTCTGACGCCTATTATGAGGCGGTGCTGGGCTGGTTCAAACGCCGCTTCGACTGGGACGTGCCCCCGGAGCAGCTTTTCTACAGCCCAGGCGTGGTCCCGGCTATCGGCTTTCTCATCGATCTCTTGAGCCAGCCGGGTGATGGCATCATCATCCAGCCGCCAGTCTATTATCCTTTCGCCAATAAGATCCGCGATTATGGCCGCACCATCGTCACCAATCCTTTGCAGGAGACTGATGGCCGCTACACGATGGATCTGGATGATCTCGCACTCAAGCTGAGCCAGCCAGCCAACAAAGGGCTCATCCTCTGCAGTCCGCATAATCCCGTGGGCCGCGTCTGGCAGCCGGAAGAACTGCGCCAGGTGGTAGAACTTTGCCGCCAGCATGACAAATGGATCATTTCTGACGAGATCCACGGTGATATCGTGCGGCAAGATCAGACCCATATTCCGTTAGAAAAACTCTGCCCCGAGTATAAGGAGCGCATCTTCACCTGCACCGCCCCCAGCAAGACTTTCAATCTGGCTGGACTGCAGCTGTCTAATATCATCATCAATGATCCCGCCATCCAAGAAGCTTGGCGCGCAAAGATCGACGGTCAGATCGGTCTGCATGGCCCCAATGTATTCGCCATCACGGCGGCTATCGCCGCTTATAACGATGGCGAAGAATGGCTGGAGCAGGTCAAAAGTTATCTCGATGCCAATATCGCCTATGCCCAAGCCTTTTTGGCCGAACATCTGCCAAAGGTGCGCGTCACGCCTTGTCAGGGCACCTATCTGCTGTGGCTGGATTTCCGCGCCTACGGTCTGAGTGCAGAGGAATTGGAGCAGCGTATGCTCACTGTAGCCAAAGTCGCCCTGGATGAGGGCAAGCTCTTTGGTGAAGAAGGCCGCGGCTTTGAGCGCGTCAATGTCGCCTGCCCGCGGGCCATCCTGACAGACTGTCTGGAACGTATGGTCAAAGCTTTCGCCTAAAGCAAGATCCCCCTTCTTTTGCGGAAAAGAAGGGGGATCTTTATATTCTGGGCAAATGGGATGCATAGTCCTGGAGCGCCTGATAAGCCTCTTCACAGCTGGCACAAGGCTCTCTGCGTCTGGCCACATATTCCAGCACTTCATTCCATTCTTCTAATGGATAATCCTCCGCTGCTACCACGGACAAAGCCGCTAAGATCCTGACTTGGATGTCTGGCTTGTGCAGATCGGATAAATAGATACAGCCCGTCTCCCGTGCCAGATACTCTAATAAATTCATCCTATTT
>CABVBB010000375.1 GCA_902496505.1 uncultured Peptococcaceae bacterium | reverse complement strand
GGCTGGATAAGGCTTATCTGGAGCAGATGGGCGAGGAACTGGATGGACGGATCAAGACCATCACGGATCATATCTATACGCTGGCCGGCGGTGAATTCAACATCAATTCGCCCAAGCAGCTGGGGGTACTGCTCTTTGAAACGCTGGGTCTGCCGGTCATCAAAAAGACCAAGACCGGTTATTCCACGGATGCCGAGGTCTTGGATACCTTGGCAGAGGAGCATGATATTGTGCGGGAGATCTTGAATTTCCGCCAGCTGAGCAAGCTCAAATCCACCTATGTGGATGGCCTGACCAATCTGATCGATCCAGAGACGGATAAAGTGCACACCACCTTCAATCAGACCATCACTGCGACGGGACGGCTGAGCAGTACCGAGCCTAATTTGCAGAATATCCCCATCAAAACGGAGGAAGGTAAGCGCATTCGCAAAGCGTTCATTCCTTCGCAGAAGGGCAATTTGCTGCTGGCGGCCGATTATTCTCAGATAGAGCTGCGCATCATGGCCCATATGAGCCAAGATCCAGTGCTGGTGGAGAGCTTCCGCAACAATGAGGATATCCATACCAGAACGGCGGCTGAAGTCTTCGGCGTGCCTATGGAGGCTGTCACCAAAGCGCAGCGCCGCAATGCCAAGGCAGTCAATTTCGGCATCATCTACGGTCAAAGCGACTATGGTCTGAGCAAGGAATTGGGCATCACTCGCCAGGAAGCAAAGCAGTATATCGACGGGTACTTTGAAAAATACAGTGGTGTCCGGCAGTGGATCGACCAAACCATCGCTCAGGTACGGGAAGATGGCTACATCACCACCATGTTTGGCCGCCGCCGTTATATCAATGATATCAACAGCAAAAATTTCAATCTGCGCAGCTTTGCTGAACGGACGGCGGTGAACACCCCTATCCAAGGCAGTGCGGCAGATATCATCAAGATCGCCATGATCAAGATCGATGCCATATTGCGGGCCAATCAGTTCCGGGCGAAAATGATCCTGCAGGTACACGATGAATTGATCTTTGAGGTAGCCCCGCCTGAAGCAGCGAACCTCATCAAGGTGATCAAAAGCTGTATGGAAGAAGCGGCAGAGCTGGTCGTACCACTAAAGGTCGACGTCAATGTAGGCTTCAACTGGTACGATATGGAGCGGGTATAAGGATAAAAAGCACACAAGGCGGCTTTCGGCCGATTTGTGTGCTTCGTTATAAGATGATAACAGAAGGGAGGCAGTGAAATGCCGGAATTGCCAGAAGTAGAAGTCGTTTGCCGATCCTTGCGAAAAGTCCTGCTGGGCAGGCGCGTGCAGGGATTTGAGACTGATCTGCCGAAATTGCTCAAGGAACCAGCTGAGGACGAAGCGTACTTTCAGGAGCACTTGACAGGACAAGCGATCACTGCTATCGCCAGGCGGGGCAAATATATCCTGATCCATTTGGAAAAGGGTGATATTTTGACCGTCCATCTGCGGATGACAGGTAAATTGTTGTATGTGGAGCAGTCTGTCCCCAGAGGTAAGCACGCCCATATCCTCATGCCCTTGGATGATGCGCATGAGCTGCGTTTTGATGATGTGCGCCAGTTTGGGGCATTCTATTTGACAGCAGCGGACCAACTAGCGCGCATCGAAGGCTTAGCCGCGCTGGGCGTGGAACCTTTGGAAGAGGATTTCACTGCAGAGTGTCTCCAAGCGATGCTGGCAGGCAAGCGGCAGAAGCTCAAGGCCTTTTTGCTGGATCAGCACAATATCGCGGGCATTGGCAATATCTATGCCGATGAGATCTTGTTCCAAGCGGGGCTGCATCCTGAGACGCTGGCCGCTGATGTGACCTTAGCGGAGGATATCCTTAGACTTTGGCAGGCGATCCGCGACCGCTTGACACAAGGTATCGCAGGCGGCGGCAGCTCGATCAAGGATTATGTCGATGCCTTGGGGCAGAGCGGCTCCTTTCAGGAACAGCACCGTGTCTATGGGCGGGCTGGACTGCGCTGCGTAGAGTGCGGCGGTCTCATCGAAAAAATAAAAGTCTGCGGGCGGACGACATGCTTCTGCCCCAATTGTCAGCCGCGCCGCTAAAGGGCAGCAAGGCACCTCTTTGATCGTTTTTCCATATAGTACAGGGAGAAACAATGAAGGAGGAACTGCCATGCTGTTGGTCACGACTTTTTTATTTGCAATGGCGTTGAGTTTAGATAGCTTGGGCGTAGGCATTTCCTACGGCCTGCAGAAGATCAAGATATCTCCAGCCGCTTTGGGCGTTATCTGCTGCTGTTCAGCGGCTGTGCTGGCTGTTTCTATGCTGGTGGGACAGTTTTTGACCAAGATCATCGCCCTGGAGACGGTGCGGCTTTTGGGCGCAGGACTATTGATCGGCTTAGGGACGTTTTCACTGATCAAGGGATTGATCGAGGTCTTTCAGCAGCCGGAAGGTCCTATCTTAAAGCTCAATGTCAGCAGCCTGGGCATCGTGATCCAGGTGCTCAAGGAACCGGCTTCCGCTGATGCAGACCGTTCAGGCATCGTTACGGGGCGGGAAGCCTTTCTGCTGGGGCTGGCGCTGTCCATGGATTCCTTTGGCGCAGGGATCGGAGCGGCCTTGTTGGGGCTTCACATGCTTTCGACCAGTCTGTGCGTGGGGATCTGCGCCTTTGCTTTTATTTCGCTGGGGGAGCGGATCGGGCAGCAGCTGGGCGCAGTGCAGAAGTATCAAAAGATGGCATTGCTGCCAGGGATGATCTTGATCTGTATCGGGATCAGCCGTTTGTATATGTAAGGAAAGAAAAGGGGAGGAGCAATGAGTCATGTGATTGGATTGACCGGCGGCATAGGCTGCGGCAAGTCGCTGGTCAGCCATTATCTGCAAAGCAAGCATTATACGGTCATTGATGCTGATCTGATCGCCAGAGAGATCATGGAACCAGGGCATCAAGGCCTAGTGCAAGTTCGAGAGACCTTTGGCGAGCAGATCATCCAAAGTGATGGGACGCTGGATCGTCAAAAATTAGGCAGCATTGTTTTTGGTGATCCAGCACAATTGGCTAAACTAGACGCTATCACCCATCCGCTGATCATGCAAGAGGTCAAAGAAAGGGTCTTGCAGCATGCCGATGAAGCGATCGTATTTGTGGACGTGCCTCTGCTTTTAGAAAGCGGCGGCTATACGGATTGGGTCGATGAAGTCTGGGTGGTGAGTGCTTCACCAGAACAGCAGCTTGAGCGCATCGTGGTGCGGGATGG
>CABVBB010000374.1 GCA_902496505.1 uncultured Peptococcaceae bacterium | reverse complement strand
CCGGAACATCACGCAAGGTCGGTACCAATGCTTTACTCATTCTCATCTTCGTTATTCTCTCCCTATTTTATCAATTTCAGCTTTTAATGCTGCTAATAGCTCTTCTTCTGGCAGCTTAGCGATGATCTCACCTTTTTTGAAAAGGAGTCCCTCGCCTTTGCCGCCGGCAATGCCCAGGTCGGCTTCTCTGGCTTCTCCAGGTCCATTGACCACACAGCCCATGATGGCCAGCTTCAATGGCTTTTTGATATTGCACGTCATCTGATCCACTTTGTCCACCAAGGCCGCCAGATCGATCTGACAGCGGCCGCAGGTCGGACAGGAGACCAATTCGACGCCTTCATCGCTCAGCTTCAGTGCCCGCAGGATCTGCTTGGCCACAGGTATCTCCTGCAGCGGATCGCCGGTCAAGGAGACACGGATAGTATCGCCGATGCCTTCAGCCAAAAGCGTGCCGATGCCGATAGCGGATTTCACCGTGCCATATTTGGCATTGCCGGCCTCTGTCACGCCCAGATGCAGCGGATAGGGCACCTTCTGTGCGATCAGGCGATATGCCTCGATCATCATCGGCACATCTGATGCTTTGAGTGATATCTTGATCTGGTCGAAGTGCTGCTTCTCCAGCATATCCACATGACGCAGGGCGCTTTCCACCATTGCTTCCGCTGTGGGATGACCATAACGCGCCAAAAGTTCTTTTTCCAACGAACCGGCATTGACGCCGATACGGATAGGCACACCGCAGGCTTTGGCTTTTTCCACCACAGCAGCGACATTGGCCTCGCCGCCGATATTGCCCGGATTGATCCGCAGTCCCTTGACGCCATTATCCATGGCCAGAAGCGCCAAACGATGGTTGAAGTGGATATCTGCTACGATAGGCACTGGGCTTTGCTGGCAGATGATACGCAAGGCTTCTGCTGCTTCCTGATCCAGGACTGCCACCCGGACGATCTGACAGCCTGCCTCGGCAAGCTTGTGGATCTGGGCTAGTGTCGCCTTGGTATCACGGGTATCAGTGTTGGTCATGGATTGGATGACTACAGGATGGTCGCTGCCAATAGGTACATCACCAATGTGGATCGTCGTTGTTTGTCGTCTCTTCATCATATCCCCGCTTTCTTCACCCTTGCCTGCCAGCCTTTATGAAAACAGCCGCAGGATATCTTTGTAGGTGATAAAGATCATCAGCATCATCAGCAGTGCAAAGCCGATAAAGTGGACAAAATTCTCTTTAGACGGCGAGACAGGCGAGCCTTTGATGCCTTCTATCGCTAAAAACACCAGCTTGCTGCCGTCCAATGCCGGGATCGGCAGGATATTGAGCAGTCCCAGATTGATGGAGAGCACGGCCATCAGATTGATCACATAGATGAGACCTGCTTTGGCAGTATCATCAATGATTTTAAATATCCCTACCGGCCCTGTCAAGCCCTCTTCATCATCAGCGATAGAGACCTGCCCTGTGACTAGATTGCCGACGGCATCCACCAGCTGCAGTGTGATCTGCCAGGTCTCCTGTGCGCCCAGCTTGGCCGCAGTCAAAAGACCCGCCTTCTTGGTAGCATTCTTTTGGATGCCCAAAAGCATCCGTCCAGCTTCCTCATCATATTCCGGCGCCATCGTCAACGTCAGCGTCTGACCATCTCTTTCCACAGCCAGATCGACAGCTTCACCACCGCTCTTTTCGATCAAGCCTGTCAGTTCCTGCCAGGTCTCTACCGCTTGACCATTGATGGAGAGCACCTTATCGCCGCTTTGCATCCCAGCTTCTGCAGCCGGCCCCTGCTCGACGACAGCCGAAACGACAGTGTCCGCATTTTGATCTAGGACCGGAATGCCGATATAGAGGAACAAGCCAGTGAAAAGCACGATCGCTGTGATAAAATTCATCACTGAGCCTGCCGCGACAAAAATGAAGCGGTGCCACAGCGGCCTGTTGGGATAACGCCTGGGATCATCGGCCGCTAAAACGCCATCGTCAAATTCCTCAGCATATTGACCAGTGACCCGCACATAGCCGCCGATAGGCAACAGTCCCAGATTGTACTTGGTCTCGCCCTTTTGGACGGAATAAATGGTGGGACCCATGCCAATGCTGAATTCTTCCACCCGCATACCAGAAAGCTTTGCTGCCAAAAAATGTCCAAACTCATGCACAAAAACCAAAAAACCTAAAACGATGATCGCTACTATCGCAGTTTTCATATAAACCTCCTACTCTTTTGGCTCAATCCATCTGAGTCAAAAGCTTCTGCGCTTCTGCCCGCGCCCAGCTATCGATGGCCATCAAATGAGCCAGATCATCGACAGTCGTCACGTCATGACGCGCCATGACCTTTTCGACCAAAGCCGGTATCCCTAAAAAGGACAGTCTTTCCTCCAAAAATGCCTGAACAGCGATCTCATTGGCCGCATTGAGCACCACTGGCAGAGAACGGCCAGTCCGGCCTGCCGCGTAGGCTAATTGCAGCGCTGGGAATTTTTCGTGATCGACCTCGTGGAAGGTCAGACCATTGAGCTGTGTGAAATCCAGCTTAGGAAAGGTATTGGCCTGACGCTCAGGATAGGTCAGCGCATATTGGATCGGGATGCGCATATCTGCCCGGCCCAAATGAGCCAATACAGAACCATCACCGTATTCGACCATCGAGTGGATAACACTCTGCGGATGGACCAGTACCTTGATCTGATCATACGGCATATTGAACAGCCAGTTGGCCTCAATGACTTCCAGACCTTTGTTCATCAAAGTCGCCGAATCAATGGTGATCTTGCGCCCCATGCTCCAATTCGGATGCTTGAGCGCTGCCTGCGGCTTCACGGTGCGGAGTTCTTCCAACGTAGACTGCCGGAAAGGGCCGCCGGAGGCTGTCAAAAGGATGCGCGAGACACACTTGCCCTCCTGCTCCATGCACTGAAAGATCGCTGAATGCTCGCTGTCTACTGGCAGTATCTTAGCGCCAGTCTTCTGCTGCACCGCGCGCACCAGATCGCCGCCAGCCACCAAAGTCTCTTTGTTGGCCAGTGCTACATCGATACCCAGTTCCAGCGCCTTGAGCGTCGGCTCGATGCCAATCGCGCCGCCCATGGCCCCTACAACGAGATCCAGCGGTTCATCGGCTAGGACCTTGAGCAGGTTCTCCATGCCGCACAGCAGCCGGATAGAAGGCTCCTGCCAATGGCTTTTGAGCTGCTCAAACGCCGCCTCATCGGTCAGCACCACATAATGA
>CABVBB010000373.1 GCA_902496505.1 uncultured Peptococcaceae bacterium | reverse complement strand
GCCCCACGCAATTCTGGTGGGGTGTAGGTCGCTCCGGTTCTGGCGCGTTTTTGCGCCTAGACCTGCATCTTTTGTCGGCACCCTGACTGTGGTTCAATTATACTTATGTCTACAATCTAGCAGCAGTGCTTCGTGCACTGCTGTTTTTTTGTGTCTGGAAGCGGATTTTGGCGGCACAACATTCAGTTGTTGCTGCTATTTTGCGGGACAAATTGAATTTGTTTTACGAACGAAGCGGAACAGACTATACTTAAAGCCATAAGAAGTAGTTATTGCGCTTATACAGAACAAAGGAGTGGTGTTATGTTAAGAAGCAAAGGTTTAGCAGACAAGATGATCCTTTTGGGCATCGATGGTATGGATCCCCGTTTCACCCGCAAATTGGTTGACGAAGGGAAAATGCCGAATGTTAAAAAATTGATGGATATGGGCGCCTGCCGGGATGACTTGGTGTTATTAGGCGGCGTACCGACGATCACGCCTCCTATGTGGACGACTTTGGCGACAGGAGCTTATCCCATGACCCACGGGATCACGGACTTCAATATCAGCTTCCCGGGGGAATTGGATTTCAACTACAGCGGCATTTATTCCACTTCCTGCAAGGCTGAGCAGCTGTGGAACGTCACCGCTGAGGCCGGCAAAAAAACGCTGGTCTGGCATTGGCCGGGCGCTTCTTGGCCGCCAAGCAGTGACAGCCCCAATCTGATGGTCGTCGATGGTACTTCTCCTGGTGCGCTGGGCTTCAGTTCTTTAAAGGCAGATTTTGAAGTGGTGGCGGTCGCCAGCGATATCACCACCGAAAGCAAATTTGTCCCCCATGTGCAGGTCAATTTGGCCAATTTAAAGGGCGATGTCCATGAAGTCAAGGCAGGCAGATCCCCTTATCAGCCGATCCGTCCCAAAGGCGACTATTACGATGAGTATGTCCAAAAATTGACCGAAGAGGTCGGCAATGTCAATGGCTATACCATCAATCCTATGATGGACTTCCGCTTCAACATGCTGGTGGATTCCAGCCAGATGAATGCTTTGGCTGACGGTGAGCTGCCAGTTTCTTATTCGCCTTTTACCGAACCGACTGGCTGGGCGGGAGACGTGCCAGCTGGCGCTAAGGAATTCAGCGTAGGCTTTATGTTCGGCAAGATGCAGCGGCCGTGCCTCTTGCTCAAAAATGAGCAGGGTGTCTACGACAAAGTGGCCTTCTACACCTCCAAGGAGCAGACGGAGCCCAATGCCGTCCTCGCCAAAGACGTGATGACGCAGGTACCGGATATGGGGATGAATTTTGCCACCCAAAAACCAGCCCACGTCTACAGAAATGTCCGCGTGCTGGATCTGGCCGACGATGGCAGCATCGTCAAAATCTGGTTCTCTGACGCCATGGATCTGGATGACAAGCGCATTTTCTATCCGCAGTGGATCCATGATGAAGTCTATGAAAAATTCGGCTATCCCGCGCCGACCTCCCTGGCGGGCAGCCATGACTTGGATATTTTGTGGAAATGCTCCCATGAACAGTGGAAGCAGGCGGCAAAATGGCAGGCGGACTGCTTGACCTACATGATGGACGAACACGGCGTCGACGTCATTTTCTCCCATTACCATGGGCCAGACCTGGAAGGCCATGAGTATATGAAATATCTGAAGCAGCGCGAGAATTCCCCGCAAAGCGAAGAAGAACTGCTCAAACGAGCTGAAGCGACCTATCAGCTGACGGACGAGTACATTGGCCGCTTCATTCCCTATATTGACAAAGGCTACGTGCTCAATATTTTCTCCGACCATGCATTGATCTGCCGGGAAGGCGACAATCATTTCATCGGCGATAACTACGGCCTCAATACGGGCGTTTTAGCTCAGTTGGGCTACACGGCTATCACTCAGGATGAAAAAGGCCGTCCGATGATCGATTGGGAGCACACCACGGCGATCCAGCAGCGCTCCAACAGCATCTATATCAATCTCAAGGGCCGCGACCGTTTCGGTATCGTTGACCCCGCAGATAAATATGAATTGGAAGAAAAGATCATCACCGATCTGTACAATTACAAAGATCCCAAGACCGGCCACCGCGTCATCAGCTTGGCTTTGCACAATAAGGATGCTGTGCTCTTAGGCGTGGGCGGACCATACGCTGCGGATATCATTTTCTTCGTCCATGACGATTATAACTATGACCATGGTGAATCCTTATCCACCGCGACAGGCTATGCCGATACCTCCACCTCGCCGATCTACCTCATCGCAGGCCCCGGCATCAAGCAGGGCTACCGCACCGACCGCTATATTCGTGAAGTCGACGTCGCACCGACTGCGGCAGTGATTCTAGGCGTCGATATCCCTGCCCAATGCGAAGGCGCTCCAGCCTATCAATTATTCACTGAAAACTTATAAGATCACTGTTTCAAAGACCCCCTCAAGCCTCAGAGAGAAACCGCTCTCTGGGGCTTTTTTGGGCTGTCCGGCAGAAACGCAGACAATGAAAAAACGCCTGGGCTTGCAGTAATCTGCAAACACAGGGCGTTTCGCAACGGGTTTGATTTTGGCCAGCAGGGGTGCGGTCCACATAATAGGCGAGGTGCGGATCTTGGTGGTGTTCTCCTGCATACAGTCGTTTCAATCCACGCATCTCCAGGAGATGCGACTGCAGGGCGCTTGAGTCGGCCTGCATGGCGTTCGCGCAGCGGCTGTATGCTGGCGTCTCGCATCCTGTCCATTCATTCTAGCACAGCCAGTGGCAAAAGGTCAGCTGGTCAGCGCGAGGGGGAGTTTATTGGTTGCAGCGCTTCGGGGCAACGCTTCTCTGCAACAAATCGTTGCAGAGAGGGCCAATTGCGTAATCAACTGGAACTATGCGTTGCATAAGCAAAATTATATAATAAAGCCATCAAGAAGAGAACACCTAATCAATCCAAAGGAGATGCTTGATGATGACCAAACCATTAACTGAAAAAGTACTGCTTTTAGGCGTTGACGGGTTAGACCCCAGCCTGACCAAAAAATTTGTTGACCAAGGGAAACTCCCCAATATCAAAAAGTACATCGATAACGGTGCCCAGAAGGAAGATCTGAAACTCCTCTGCACGCCGCCGACCATTACCCCGCCGCTGTGGACGACTTTGGCGACCGGTGCACTGCCGGTGACTCACGGCATCACTTGCTTCTGGCGGCAGGATCCTGTGCATCTGGATACCGCAGGCTACAATCTGGATTCCCGTTTGTGCAAAGCAGAGGC
>CABVBB010000372.1 GCA_902496505.1 uncultured Peptococcaceae bacterium | reverse complement strand
ATGGCGTTGATCCTAAGCTGCTTTGTGGTCATGACGGTGTATATCGTTGCAATGCGGCGCAGACAGACGGCTGAGATCGCAAGTCAGCGGGCGGCTGAGGAAGCGGCTAAGGCAGAACGCCGAGCTAAGCAGCAGGCTAATAACCGCCAGCAGAATAAAAGTCAGCAGAAGAAAAAGTAGCATATCGCGCCAGACACCGGTCGAGCAGGATCGGTGTTTTGCCATGTATTGAGTTTTGCGCATAAAGATGCTACACTGATAGACAATGAAAAAAGAGGAGTGCAGAAGATGACGCAATTAGAGAACAAGGATCAATATGTCCACGAGGTTTTTAATTTGATCGCGGATAATTATGATGAAATGAATAATCTGATGACTTGGGGAATGCTGGGAGGCTGGCAGAAGGTCGTCATGGAAAAGACGCGCCTAGCTTATGGCGGCAGCGGCTTGGATGTCTGCTGCGGTACCGGCGAAATGGCGTTTCAAATGAAAAAGAAGGTAGGCCCTCTGGGACGAGTGGTGGGGCTGGATTTCACGGAAAATATGCTGGCGATCGCCAACAAAAAGCTGGCGGAAACCGATCTGGTCAATTTGGAATTCGTCCAGGGCGACGCGATGGATCTGCCTTTTGCGGATGATACGTTTGATGCGGCGACCAATGGTTTTGCGCTGCGCAATGTGCTGGACATCCCGAAAACGATCCAGGAGATGGCACGGGTGGTCAAGCCTGGCGGACGAGTGGTCTGCATCGATGTTTCCCGACCGCAGAATCCTTTGTTCCGGGCGTTTTTCAATGTGTACTTTTTTAAGATCGTGCCGATCATCGGCCATATGGTGGATCGCAATAAGGCTGTAGGCGGCAAATTTCCGGCTTATACTTGGCTGGCAGAATCGCTGAAAACCTTTCCTGATCAGGAGACGATCAAGAGCTATTTTGTGGCAGCGGGGCTTAAGGAAGTGGGGTATAAGGGCCTAGGCTTCGGCGCAGCGACTGTTTATTGGGGAACGAAGTGATCATCAGCACGGACTCTAAGGAAAAGGAGGGCGCAGGGTGCTTAGTCAAATTTTATTCGCTTTGATCCTTTTAGTGACCTATGCCATAGAGGGGATCACGGGCTTTGGCGGAGGTATCTTGGCCTTGCCGTTTTTGGATCCTTTGGTGGGGCTCAAAAGTGCCGTGCCGGTATTGGCGATCTTGAGCCTCTGCAACAGCGGCTACCGCACGATCATCATGCGTCAGCATATCGTCAAGAAGGAATTATGGACGATGGTCTTTTTTATCGTCTTAGGTCTGCCGGTGGGGATGTGGGCGTTTGACGTACTGCCGGAACGGCCGCTCAAGGTCATTTTGGGGCTCTTTATGCTCTATGTGTCGATCAAAGGACTGGCGGAGATCTATCGGCCGCATTTGAAGGCACAGGCAACGCGCCCTGCCAGCGGCAAACGCATGCTGATCTTTTACGGGCTTTTATTCTGCGGCGGCATCATGCAGGGGGCGTTTACCTGCGGCGGGCCGTTCGTGGTCATGTATGCCACCATGGCACTCAAGGAAAAGGATGCTTTTCGGGCGACGCTTTTTGCCATGTGGGTGGTGGTCAATTCCATCATCACTGCGCGTAATGCGGTGAGCGGCGTTTTGACCGCGGAGGTCGGGGAATTGGTGCTGTGGACGCTGCCGGCCATGGTGCTGGCCATCGTGATCAGCAATCATCTGCAGAAGCGTCTCAATGGGCAGACGTTCAACAAAGTCGTCTATGGTACGCTTTTGATCTCAGGAGTATTCATGTGTGTCAATCATTAGGCAGGAAAAGGAGATAAATATGGCGAGTAAGTTTTACGCGGTGCGCCGCGGCAGAAAAACGGGCATCTTTAATAGTTGGGCGCAGTGCAAAGCGCAGATCGATGGCTTTTCCGGCGCTGTGTACAAAAGCTTCACCACGCTGGCAGAGGCTGAGGCTTATCTGGCGGGCGGCAGCGCAGCGCGGGTGGATGGCGCTGAGCAAAAAGTCGAGGCTGAGGCCATTGCTTATGTCGACGGCAGCTACAATAATGCTACTAAGGAATTTTCTTACGGCGCGGTGATCTTTTACCAAGGCCAGACGTACACCTTTGCACAGAAATTTCAGGATGCCGAACTGGCAGAGATGCGCAATGTGGCCGGTGAAATCAAAGGGGCCGAGCGGGCAATGCAGTTCTGCCTGGACGAGGGGATCGCATCACTGGCGATCTACCATGACTATGAGGGCATTGCCAGCTGGTGCACAGGGGCTTGGCAGGCCAAAAAAGCAGGTACGCAGGCCTATCGGGATTTTTACCAAAAAGCCCGGCAGAAGGTGGCCATCACCTTTGTCAAGGTCAAAGGCCACTCTGGTGTAGAGTACAATGAAATGGCCGATCAGCTGGCGAAGAAGGCCTTAGCGGAGTAAGCAAAATAAATTGCGTGATCTGGGGAGATTTTTCTTTACACGCCAGGCAAAAAGCTTTATAATAAACGAAAGTAAAATTTCATAAGCACCTTTAAATTAGTCCCGTGAGACTGAGAAGGTAGTGCGCTTATGTTGCAAAGAAAGTTCGCCTGAGGTGAACTGTAATGTTTTGCGGCAAGTTCAGCGGTCTATTCATCATAGGGATAAATAGGCCGTTTTTTTATGCAATGGATCATCTGACGAAAGGAAAGGTAAATCTATGGAGAAGAAAAAAGCGTATTTGTTGCTGGCGAATGGTCAGGTATTTGAGGGCCAGAGCTTTGGCGCGGAGGGCACCACCATTGGAGAGATCGTCTTTACCACCGGCATGACCGGCTATCAGGAAACGCTCACCGATCCCAGCTATTTTGGCCAGATCGCCGTACAGACCTTCCCACTGATCGGCAATTATGGCATCAACAGCATGGATAATGAATCCGGCCGCTGCTGGATGAAGGGTTACATCGCCCGGGAATTCTGTGATCAGCCTTCCAATTTCCGCTGTGAGATCACCATCGAAGCATTTTTGAAACAGCAGGGCGTCGTTGGTTTGTGCGGTATCGATACCCGGGCGCTGACGCGGGTCATCAGAGAGTACGGTGTGATGAACGGCATGATCACCACCGAAGATGTGTACGCCAACAAGGACGCTTTCCTCCAGGAAGTGCAGGTTTTCGCCATTCGCGATGCTGTCAAGAGCGTGACGATCACTGAGCCTGAGGAGTATAAGTCTGAGCATAGCCAGTATCATGTAGTCCTCATGGATCTCGGTTA
>CABVBB010000371.1 GCA_902496505.1 uncultured Peptococcaceae bacterium | reverse complement strand
AAGACCAATCCCGAGTTGCAGACTACCATCAACCACATCAAGACCAAGCTGAACCAGCCGCAGTAAAACAGAGCGTTTTTACCAGAGACATGAAAAAACCGCCGATCAGAAACCGGCGGTTTTTTGCTGCTGTTTTTTAAAAAAGCTATCAACATGTGGATAATGGATATTTTAAACCGGCGAAGCCGGTTTTTTGAGGCGTATTTTTTCAGCAGTAAATTTTCTCTATGAAAAAAAACCGCGGAAATGTAAAAAAGATAGTGATTGTGGATAAATTTTTTGATAAACTGTTATTAGCCTGTGGAAGAATTGTGCGTAAGGTCTGAGCCTCTGGATATGTGGATAAGTGGAAAAATCCATCCACAAGTTTATAGACAAGCTCAACTTGTGGATATTTCCAGCTTAAGATCACTTATCAACATATCCACAGCGCCTACTACTATTTCTACTATGATAATAAGCAAAGAAGAAGGGGGAAAAAGCATGCCCATGAAGTTCATGGCCACTAAAGACAATCTGCTGAACGGCATCAATATCGTTCAGAAAGCCATATCGAGCAAAAACACCATTCCCGTCTTATCGGGCATTTATCTCAAAGCGGAGGATAACAAGCTGACCTTCGCAGCGACCGACTTGGAATTGGGGATCGAATGTAAAGTTCCCGTACAGGTCATCGAAGAGGGGGAGGTCGTTTTACCAGCCAAATACCTGGGCGATCTGGTACGCCGTCTGCCGGATACCAATCTGATGTTTGAATACCTGCCGGATACCGTCTCGGTCAAGATCACGTACGGACAAGCTGAGACCAATATCATGGGCTGGAAGGGGGAGGAGTTCCCCAGCATCCCCGAGCTCAAGGATGATTATTCCATGACCATCAACCCGATGGTCTTCAAATCCATGATCAAGCAGACCGTTTTCTGCGCCAATATGGATGACGTCCGACCGATCTTTACTGGTGCCTTGATGGAGGTCACCGGCAATGATGTGCTCTTAGTCGCCACCGACAGCCACCGTCTGGCCTACAAAAAGGGGAAGGTCAATAATCTCATCCAAGAAAATTTCAAGGCCATCATTCCGGTCAAATCCTTAAATGAGATCAGCCGCATCATCAAAGACGATCCCGAGGATGTCTTAAATATCCGCTGCAACCACAATCAGATCTGCTTTGAAAACAGCGAGCTGCGTCTGATCAGCCGCCTGATCGACGGCATGTTCCCTAATTATAATCAGGTCATCCCAGCAGGCTACAATACGCTGCTCAAAGTCAAGCGCAAAGCCTTACAGGAATCCATCGAGCGTGCCAATCTCTTCATCACCGAAAAAGACGGCACTAGCGTGATCAAATTCCATATCGGCGGCAACAACATCAACATCGTTTCCAAATCCGATTATGGTATGGTCGATGAAAATGTGCAGGTCTATCAGGAGGGGGAGGACCTCTCCATCACCTTCAACGCCAAATATTTGATCGATGCTCTGAAAAATATGGACTTCGAAGATATCGACGTCACCTTGGGCGGCCCCTTGAGCCCAGCGGTCTTCCGTCCGCTCAATGATGAAAATTTCCTCTATCTGCTGCTGCCGTTAAGAAGCTGAGCCAACATAAAAAAAGAGCCTGTGCACTATCTTCAGACAGTGCACAGGCTCTTTTTTAACGATCAGTATTCGTAAAGCGGGTCCGCTTGATCGTGTTTTTCCTTGAGGGAGCGGGCAAAATTGGTGATGCCGCGGATGAGGAGCATCTTGTTGGGGAAGTCCCGCAGCAGCGCTTCGCTCTCGTCATCGTAAAAGAGGTTGAGCATCAGATAATTGGGATTATCCTCGATGGTCGTACCCTCAAGCGCTGCGTAGATCGCCGGATAGAGATCGTCCCGCCGGCGGAAATTGGGCAGCGGCGATCGGGGCAGCTGGCTGACCACACGGCTGATCACCGGATCGCGGCGGCAGATCTCCCGCACCAATTGGAGGCTATGATCGAGATCCGCGCCCTGATAGAGATCGTCGGCCAAGCTGAGGCAGGCCAGAGAGAGGTCGGTGTAGCTGTTCATTTAAAAATCACTACCTTTCCAAATCAGGCCAAGCATCGGCCAAGCCTGAGGGGAGTTCTTATGTTTAAAAGAGCTTCAAACGCATAGGATGTACTTAGGATAGTATATGCACAGCAGGAAGATTTGATGCCTGCAAAAGGAATATTTTAGGCTGGAATTGAGGAGAAATAGTTAAAGTTAGGCAGGGCATATTGACAACAGACACGAGGGCTTATACCATGAGAAGCAGCATAAGAAAAGGCGTGATCAGATGAAAAAAGGGTGGATCGCTCTCATGCTGGCAATTTCTCTGCTGGCAGCAGGGTGCAGTGATAAAGCAGACGTTCCGTCTCCAAGTGAGCAGCAAGAGGCCGTCAATCAGGCGGAGACGGATTTTTATAAAGTCAATTTAGCGCAGGATTGGCAGTGGGAGGTCACGCGCTATGGAGAGGATATTCCCACAGGCGATGTGCTTTTTTATGACAGTGCGCGTAATGTGATCGGCGGCGGGGCCATCGTCATGGCGCCCAATGACAGCCTGAGCGATCTGCCGGAGCAGATCAAGGTCACCCGCGAGGAGACCACCGCAGAGGGCTGGATCATCGGCAAGATCGAAGTGGTGGGCAATGCTCGCGGCGGCGATACCAGCAGCGAATATCATGTGCTCATTCCATTAAATGACGACCGGCAGATGCATGAATATATCGATCTGCATCTGGACGGTCAGCGCTATGATCAGGAGGCGCTTCGCCAACTGGCGGAAACGGTCATCCTGCGCAATCAGCAGCTTTTTGGCTTCATCGAAGATCTCCAGGAGGGGCAGCTGACCTTCGTGCGGGCGCAGTATGTCGACGGTGCGGATATGGCTAAGCAGCAGGCCCTAGGCGTCACTGAAGAACAGCTCAGCCGCGGCTTCGCCATCGTGCCGACAGGCGACAAAGAGATGCTCCCCGTCTCCGCAGACGTGCAGTATTATCTGGTGGATGCCGAAGATCAGTTGTTCAAAGAAGTGAGCAAAGCAGAATTTTTACAAAACATCCAGGCCCATCCGGAAGAGGTGTATGATGTGACGGTGAGGGATGGGGATATTATAACCATCGAAGAACGCCTTCTGTGAGGGGGGGTCAGGGCGGCGAGGTTAGCGCAGGGCGTTGTTGCCAAAGTGGCACAAAATCCTCACGACCCACCCCACCAGAAAAGCGTGGGGCGAGG
>CABVBB010000370.1 GCA_902496505.1 uncultured Peptococcaceae bacterium | reverse complement strand
ATTGTTTTTGAAATGGGGCGAAATACCCAGTAAGCTCAAAATAGCAATTGTATTTTAGTGCGAATTCATTTAAACTAAGAAGATAAGAGTTTTTTACGCGACAAATATGATCGCTGTGTTTGTTTTTAGGAGGAAATGCATGTTAAACTTTAATGAATTAGATTTAAAACCTGAGATTTTAAAAGCCATTGATGATATGGGGTTTGAGACGACCACACCCATCCAGGAACAGGCGATCCCTATTGCCTTGACTGGACGGGATGTTATTGGTCAGGCCCAGACAGGTACCGGCAAAACTGCTGCCTTCAGTATCCCTTTTTTACAAATGATCACAGATGAACCCATTGTGCAGGTCTTGATCCTGACACCGACCAGAGAGCTCTGCATGCAGGTCGAAAAGGAGATCTACAAGCTGAGCAAATATCTGCGGATCAAATCTGTAGCCATCTATGGCGGTCAGGAGATCGGCCGTCAGATCAAAAGCCTGCGCGAGAAACCGCAGGTGATCGTCGCTACCCCAGGACGCTTGATGGACCACATGAACCGCAAAAATATCAAGCTGGACAACTTGAAATTCGTTGTCCTGGATGAAGCAGACGAAATGCTCAACATGGGCTTTTTAGAGGATATCGAGACGATCTTGGGCGTTTGTCCGGAAGAGCGTCAGACCATGATGTTCTCTGCGACCATGAAAGATGAGATCAAAGCTATCGCCAACAAATTCATGAAAGATCCCGAGATCGTGCGCATCAAGGCCAAGGAACTCACCGTGCCTTCTATCGAGCAGCAGTATTTCGAGGTGCCGGAGGATGACAAATTCAAACTCCTCTGCCGCCTGCTGGACATCCATAATCCTGAATTGGCCATGGTCTTCGGCCGCACCAAGCGCCGCGTAGACGAAGTCACCGAAGCTTTGCAGAAATTGGGCTATCAGGCCGAAGGACTGCATGGTGATCTGACGCAGCGCCATCGTGACAATGTCATGAACAAGTTCCGCAACGGCCAGATCAATATCTTGGTCTGCACCGATGTGGCAGCCCGCGGCTTGGATATTTCCGGCGTGACCCACGTTTTCAACTTCGATCTGCCGCAGGATATCGACAGCTACGTCCACCGCATCGGCCGTACAGGCCGCGCAGGCAAGGAAGGCATCGCACTGACCTTTGTTGAACCGAGAGAGTACGGTCATCTGCGTTCCATCGAAAATACCATCAAACGCAAGCTGACCAAGACCAAACTGCCGTCTGCTTCTGACACGCGCGTGAAAAAGCAGGAGCTTTTGTATAAGGCTGTCTCTGACGCTATCGAGGAAGGCCACATTTTGGCTTATCAAGAAGCGGCCAACGATCTGATCCAGAAATATGATGCTGTCGATGCTTTGGCAGCTGTATTAGAACTCATGGCCGGCGACGGCAACCGCGACAAAGAGGTCCAAAAGATCAAATTGACTGCTGAACGCCCGCTGCGCACCAAAAAGCCATTCAACAACAACAAAGGCGCAGGCTACGGCAGCCGCGGCAAGAGCGGCTATGGCGGCGGCAGCCGTTATAATGGCAAAAATGACCGCGGCTATGAGCACCGCGACCGCAACAAAAGCTACAGCAGCGGCAAACCCGTCGGTCGGGAATACACCAGAGACGGCAAGAAAAATTATAAAGGCACTGGTAAGAAAAGCGGAATGGGTGCTGAATAAAAGAGCTACAGCAAAAGCCATGCCCCGCAATGCGGGCGTGGCTTTTTTGGCGGATAGCGCAAGCATCTGAGAGAGAGGATGAAGAACGTGTACGATCATATCATGATCCGATATGCAGAGATCGCACTAAAGGGCAAGAATCAAAAGGAATTTTTAGGAAAACTGGTCAAAAACATCAAGGAGCAGGTCAAGGTAGATCTGGGCTTTAATCCCACCATCGAAAGAGAACAGGGGCGACTGTTTCTGCTTTTGGAGGGACGGGAGCCAGAAGATTTTTTTGACTCGCTGGACCATGTATTTGGCATTTCCTCCTACAGCCCTGCCCGCAAAGTGGAGCTGGATGTAGAAACGATCAAGGAAGCAGCGCTGGCAGAACTCAAAACCGCTGTCCAGGGGCCGACGACTTTTCGGGTCACGGTCAAGCGGCCTAACAAAAATTTCCCCTACAATACCCCAGAATTCCAACAGATCTTGGCGGCGCATATGCTGACGCATGTTCCTGAGCTGAGCGTGGATCTGCACCAGGCGATGGTAGAACTCTTGGTAGAGATCCGCTATGATGCAGCCTATATCTATACGCGCAAATATCCAGGCTTAGGCGGTCTGCCCTTAGGCAGCGGCGGTCGGGGCGTGGTGCTGCTCTCCGGCGGCATCGACAGCCCTGTGGCGGGATTTTTGGCCATGAAGCGCGGCGTGGTGATCGAGGCGGTGCACTTCCACAGCTATCCCTACACCAGTGAGGAAGCACAGAAAAAGGTCATCAAGCTGGCAGAAGAAATGGCGCAGTACAGCGTGCGCATGATCGTGCATATGGTGCCCTTCACCAAGATCCAGGAAGAGATCGCCCACTACTGCCACGATAATATGCGTATCCCCATCATGCGCCGCATCATGCTGCGCATCGCCGAGCGCATCGCCAGAGAGCGGGACTGCCTGGCCATTTTTACCGGCGATAATTTGGGTCAGGTGGCCAGCCAGACGATGGAGAGCATCTATGCTGTCAATGAGGTGGCGACGATGCCCGTGCTCAGACCACTGATCACCATGGACAAAGAAGAGATCATGACCATCGCCCGCCGCATCGGCACTTATGAAACGTCTATCCTGCCCTATGAAGACTGCTGCACCGTCTTCGTACCCAAAGAACCTAAGACCAAACCCAAGGTGGACGCTTGTGAAAAAGAAGAGAGCAAGCTCGATCTGGAGGATCTGATCGCTCACGCCCTCGCCCATACCGAGCGTATGGTCGTCTACGGCAAGGATATCCCCGAACGGCGCAAAGAAGCCGATATTTAAGCGATATAGTCAAAAAGAGCAAGCCGCTGTCAGGTGAACTGACGGAGGCTTGCTCTTTTTTTGCGTTATTCGCTCATGCAGTAGCCGATGGTCAATAGGATGACGATGGCCACCGCATGCAGTACCCACCAGCCTGGGTGGAGAAAAGAAAGCGTACTGTGGTTTTTGCGGACAGCAGCAGTCAGTGCATGCATGATCTTCACCTCCGTAAACTTAGTATGGGCGAATGGGCGTGAAATCATGATGCAGGAGAGCGTCTAAC
>CABVBB010000369.1 GCA_902496505.1 uncultured Peptococcaceae bacterium | reverse complement strand
TGGAAGCTGGCGCCGCCATTGGTGGAGTATTCCGCGTTTAAGATCTCAGCGGGGATGACATCAGTGAGGGTGACATCTTGCGCAGCGTCCGGGCCTTGATTGGTGATGACAACGATGTAGGTGAGCTGCTGGCCCGGGATGACTGCTTCAGGATCGGCGGTCTTGGTGATGCTCAGGTCAGCGCTGGCTTCGAGGATGGGGACGACTACAGTGGAGCTGTTGTTGTCTGGATCAGGATCCTGCGCGTCGCTGCCGGCGATGGCGGTATTGATCAGTGTGCCGCTGGCGTCAGTGCCGACAGTGCCGCGGATCAGGACTGTTCTCGAGATACCAGCAACAAGGAGCCCCAGATCGATATCGCCGGTCCAGGGAAAGAAGGTCGCGCCATCATCCAGACTGTATTCTGGAGACGTGAGCTGCGAGGCGATGGCATCGGCCAGCGTGACGTTATCAGCGCTGTCCGGGCCTTGATTGGTGACGGTGATGGTGAAGGTCTCCAGCTGACCTGGACGGACTGGATCGGGCGAAGCGGTCTTGATGACCCTGATGTCCGCGACTGCGCCGATCAGTGCCTCAGGGCACATCGCCGCATCGTTGAAGCTGGTGGGGAAGGTGGTGGAAATACGAGTACCTACGGCGGCGTTGCCGGCGATCTCAAAGCGGAACACACCGCCGTTGCCATTATAGATAGCGAAGAGCGCACCGGAAGCATCGATCACCGCAGCGCCCCAGGAATTGCCCACAGGGCTCAGGACCGGGGCAGTGGTGGTCAGAGTAGTGACCACTCCCGTGGCTGGATCGACCCGCATCACGCGGGCGGTGTTGTTCACGCTCATCACACCGTAGAGGAAGCCATCATTTGGATTATAGGCCCAGTCGCTGACATTGAGCGTGGTGCTCAGTGCTGTGCCAAAACCAGATGTCTGCTCAGCAAAGCCGTTGGCAGGATCGACGAGCTTCATAAAGGTCGGTGAATTGGGCGCCAGGTCAACTGTGTAAAAGCGGTTGGTATCATTGACCATGATGAAGAGATGGCCGCTGAGGTCAAAGGTGCCGACATTGTAATTGGCGGCCGAAAGTCCCGGCGGGTCAGGCAGAAGCTGCATCAGATCACGGTCAGCGTCGATGCGGACGATATTGTCTGTGGTCTGATCATAGCCATAGAGGTAATCATCCAAAATGTTGTAGCTGATGGCATTGACATTATCCGGCGGGTTCAGCGTGCCCTCCAGTGTGGAAGCGCCGGTCACCAGATCGATGTTGTACCACTGGGTCGGCGTGTTGACAAATTGGATCATGGTCGTGGTGCAGCCCAGGGGATCGTTGGTCGTGTCGTGGCTGAAATTTTGACCTGCGATGAGGGCATTATTGGTGACTTGAGCAGCAGTCACTGTCACAGACAGCACCCGAGGGCCATTGGAATGGACGAAGCCATTAGGCTGCGGAAACGCTGTGGGCGGACAATCCTCCGTCGGCAGGACGGTTTCGTAGACGCGGTAGGTCCCTGCTGTACTGACGGAAAAACGGTAGCTGCCGTTAGCACCAGTCGCTGTCTGCACGCAGGTATTGGCTGTCGTATTGCGCAAGGTCACGAATACATTGGGGATCCCGGGTTCTCCAGGATCGAATTGACCATTGTGGTTCAAATCATTGAAAACAGTGCCTGTAATCGTTGCGGGCATGTGATCATCTCCTAAGAATAGTTGCTTGATGACATATCTGTACCCAAAGGACGGATATGTAGGGAAGATCACGTCACGCCTTTGGTCAGAGGTAGTCCTGGCCCGCAGGGGGACTCTATCATAAGATATGCAAAAAAATAGCGATTGCCAATGCGTACGCGTCATTAATACCGCGCATATACTGCTGGAGAAACTAAAAATAAGAGCATAAGAGAGGAACGCGATATGTTTTCAATCCAATCTGAGATCCCTTTGCAGCTTCCCTGCACAAAAAAGTATAAAGGCCTGGCCTCAGATGGCTGCCGCTATTATCTGATCGTTCAGGGTGAATGCTGCATCATCGTACTGGATCATTGCTTCTGCCTGATCGATAAGGTCAAAACGTGCCGCCCCTACAGCGCGATCAGCTATGACCCAGAGCGTCAATGTTTTTGGGCAGCTGCCGAGCGGCAGGGCAGCACCTTGTTCAAACTCGACTGCACTTTCCAGGAATGCGGTCAGCTGACGTTGGAACTAGAAGGCCGCGGTCATGGGCTTATCAATAGTGTATCCTTCGACTGTGCCGATGGCGAGCTGCTGGCCGCCCTGGGCAGCAGACTGCTCAAGATCGATCTGACCAGCGGACAGACGCGTCTGCTGCGGGAAGAGCGTCAAGGCGCTGTGATCCTGGCTGTCGTCTCCCTGGCGCCCTATATCCTCTACAGCGTTCAGCGCGGCAGCAATGCGTATTTTGTCCTTTTGGCGGATAATGGAGAAGTGCTGAACGAAAAACGCGACCCAGCTGCCCAAGTGACCAAAGCGCTTCTTCTGACCACAGCTGACGGCTCCCGCGAGACCTATCAATTGCTCCTGCTGACGAGCAAAAAAGATCACTGCCCCGGCTTGTTCTGCGCCTGCCTCGATGACGACCTGGCTCAAGCGCTGGACCCCTGCCATCGAACGATCAACTGCTGCGGCAAAAATTCCTGCTGCGACAAAGACCCCTGTCACTGCGACAAGGATCCCTGCTGCGATCAAGACCATTGCTGTGACCAAGATCATTGTCCTTGTGAAGACCCCTGCCCCCCTGACACAGGGCAGGCCTGCAGCGATATCTTAGAATCCATCGCTTTGCAGGAGGCCGCTATCGCCCATATTCTCAACGCAGAGGGTGAAAAACTCCAAAAGATCATCGCCATTTCCAACGACCCCGCAGAACTTTTGCAGACCAACAGCTCCGTGCAAAGGACCATCCTCTACGCGGCCAATCTGGAGCAAGTGCTGCTGAGTAAGCTCGAAGCCCTGCGCACCATCTGCAGCTTCTGCGAACCCAACGATCCCCAAAGCCGCCAATGAAGCGCCCACTTTGTTCATATTGCATAAGAAAAGAGGAACGATCCGTGGACCGTTCCTCTTTTCTTATGCTCATGCGGGATCAGCTTGACTAGAAAAGGGCAGACATTGCTCCCTTTAGATTTTTGCTATTGACCCGCTGGACAAGTAGATCTTAAAATGGAACTATATCAGAAAAAGGAGGGAAACAGCTGCTCACGGGGAGGGCAAAAAGAAAGTTGCATAATATGTATGAAGGAGGGGAAGAGAG
>CABVBB010000368.1 GCA_902496505.1 uncultured Peptococcaceae bacterium | reverse complement strand
CCCGGAGCGACCTTAATGGTCGTGAGGATTTTGACCCTTTGGGGCAACAACGACCTGCGCTTTTCTCGGCAGCCTGCCCCTCGCTCTCAGGACATTTGGAGCCGATTGCGCCCCCCCTCCTTCGCCCGATACAGCGCCCGGTCGGCCTGTGCATACAGCGCGTCATAGTCCTGCCCGCTGCGGCCAAGGGCCAGACCCATGCTGGCGTGCACGAACTGATCCTCGGCGATGGGGATGGCATTGAGCCGTTTGAGCAGCTGCTCGCCTTTTTCACGGGCGTCTGCTGCACTGCATACGTGGGTGAAATAAACGATGAATTCATCGCCGCCCTGTCGGCCTAGGATGTCGGCGGAGCGGAAGCTCTCGGTCATGGCTTGGGCGGTCTGCTGCAAGACCCAGTCGCCTTTGGGATGGCCGAAGGTGTCGTTGATCTCCTTGAAGTGGTCGATATCCAAGATCAGCAGTGCGCCGTTCGGCTCGCTGTCCAAAAGTGCGCTGATATGCTGACGCAGCGCCTTGGCATTATAAAGACCGGTCAGACCGTCCCGCTGCGCCTGCGCCAACAATCGATCCTTCTCCAGTTTTTCCTGGTCGATGATCTGCAGCTTGCCAATGGTGTAAACGGGATTGTGCAGGCTGTCCGTCACGTTTTCCATGACCAGCCGCAGCCAATGCTGCTCACCGTCGCCGCAGATGAGCGCCAGTTCAGCTGTACCCTTGCCCTTTAAGATGGCGTCCTTGAGCGCCTGCTCGCTTTCCTCAGGCAGATGCCCTGCGCCGAAAAGCTTGGCGCCTGCATCCTCTGGCCGATCTGCTGCCGAAAAGATCAGCTGTCCATTCTGATGGTGGTACTCAAAAAACTGCTCATTGGCCAGATGATAGACTTGCAGACGATGCTGCAGCTCCAGAGCCGTCTGTTTATTGACCTGCCGATGCTGGTACAAGAGCAGGAGCAGGATAAAGATGACTAGGAGCAATATGCCGCTGATGACGCCTATGCACAGGAGCGGCTGAGATTTCATCAGCCCTTTGAAGGTGAAAGTATGGGAGGCCGAGGCATTTTCATAAATGATGCTCTGCATCGTCTCCTCCGGCAGCCGGATGAGCACCTTGTTCAAGATGCGCAAAAGCTCCTGATGGTTCGGCTTGGCCACGCCAAAACAGATCTGCCAGTGCTGATCAGACCACGGCACGATCTGCAGATCACTGTACTGCGGCTGACTGCGGAAATACTGCGCAGCATAATTGTTTAAAAACGCATAGTCCGCCTGTCCGCTGGCCACGGCCTCTACACATTCTCCAGCCGTGGCATAATACATCACTGTGGAATCCTTAAACGCCTCATTGGCCATACCCTCCATCAGCGCAGCTTTTTTGCCGTCCAGCTGCTGCTCGCTGACCTGCGGCCCCAACAGCAGCACACAGTTGGTGGTCACGTACGGCCGAGTCATCACCATATTGCGCTCTCGGGCAAAATCATAACTGTAGGGCATGCCTGCCACCATATCCAATTCCCCCTGGCGCATCAGCGATTGGCACTCTGCCAAAGAACCGATGGGCACCAGCTCATATCGCATTCCGACCTCCTGAGCGGTATACTCCAAAATGCCCAGCCCGATGCCTCTGAGCTCGCCTGTCACTTTATCCTGATACTGATACGGCGGCTGATTGGTCAGCACACCCACCCGCACAGTGCCGGCCTTCTGGATATAGGCCTCTTCCTCCTCCGTCAGCAGGACATTTTCCGTGACAGCGGAGAAATATTTGCTGTAGAGCGTCGCTGAAAAATTGGGGTCTGCCTGATCGATGGCCATCAGCGCATCATCCACTTCCCGCAGCAGACCGCTGCCCTTGGGTGTGATGAAATAAAACGGCTTAGGCGCAAATTCTGCGATGGTGCGCACGCCCTTGGTATAATTGAGGCTGGTGTTGATCATCACGTCGGCTCGGCCTTCATCAAGCGCCTCCAGTATTTCTCTCTCCGTTTGGCAATAGACCAATACAGGGGTCAGCCGAGCAATGCGGGCGTAATCATTGAGTTCCTGGATGATCCGCTGGCTGCCCGCCTTGACCGCCACACGAATAGTCTGATCCTGCTGTACGTCGATCTTAAAGGCCGCAGGATCGTCCGCCAGCACCTGCAGCACCGTCTTGACAGTACCGTAGCTTTGCCCTGAATAGTCAAAATCCGCATACATACTGTCGCTGTAGAGGATGCTGCCCATCAGATCCAGCTCACCGTTTTTGAGCATCTCCAGCATGATCGACAGACTGGTATCCACATCCCCTGGGATCTGTACGAATTCATAATTCCACCCGGTGTATTGAGCGATCGCCTCCAAGTATTCATATGTATAGCCATAATAATCGCCCTGCTCATCCAGAGCTGTCAGCCCTTTCTGGATCGGATAGGCCACCCGAATGACCCGGCTCGCTGCCTCGTCTTCCCCTGCTGCTTGGCACAAGCCTCCTCCGCTTACGAAAAGCAGCAGGATGACCATCAGCCCTATCCCGATCTGACGTTTCATACCTATTGTCCTCCTCCCTCGGCGTTTGCCGCCGCATGATTTTTTTATACGGTCACTGCTTCCTCGATCAGCAGCGCTTGGAGCTTTTGCGCCTCATAATCCAGCACACTGAGCCAAGCGTCGATGAACCCCGCCTCGTCCTGCGCGGCCAAGCGCTCCGCTGCCTGCTCGATAACGGCGAAATACGTATCGTGCAGATCCCGCCCCTTGAGCCGGTAGCAGGTGAACGCATACCCCCAGGTGAGCAGCTCCCGCAGACGGCGGTAGCATTCCTTTAGCAAACGACACGGACAGTGCGTCTCCACAAAGGCCAGCACCCCGTCAAAGGCCGCGTAGCTTTTGCCCTGCGCGATCCAATCAAAAAATGCCTGCACAAACGAAGCCTTGGCCGCTTCGTCCGCATGAGCCAGCGCTGCTTGAGCAGAGCGGTCAAAAGTCAAGCGCAGAAGCGCTATGCTCTCCCTATAGTAACGCAGCCCTTCACGTACCTCAGCGCTGCCAAAGTCGATCGCCGTGACTTGAGCCAAGACCACTGTGCCCTTCCCTTGATAGGACTGCACCAGCCCCAGTTCGCCAAGGATCTTGAGCGCTCGGCGCACAGTGCTCACAGACACGCCCCATTCTCTGGCCATCTCCGGCTGTGCAGGCAGAAACGTCCCGCAGGCGTAAGCGCCGCTGCCGATGTGGCTGATGATCTGCGCCACCAGAGAATAACACAGCTGCGGCCGCGGCCGGTAAACATTCCAGTGAAA
>CABVBB010000367.1 GCA_902496505.1 uncultured Peptococcaceae bacterium | reverse complement strand
TCGGTGCCTGCTTCGTTCATTTCCACGCCGCGCAGATAATAAGCGACTTTGGTAGGATTGTCATCGATGATGAAGGTATCATAGATGGGTTCTGACCAGGTTGTCAGTGTGCAGGAACCTAACGCCTTATCCTCTTTTTTGCTGGCGTACAGCGTAAAGGTATCATAATGCGTACCGTCAGACGTGGTGACCAAAAGATAACGGCGGACCAAGGAATCATTCAGAGTGACCAGACATTCCTTAGCATTTTCCGGTACGTCAAAGCTCCAGTTGTGCGCTGCTTTGAGCGGCGTATACAACACGTCTGTCGTATCAGAATTGGCCTGCTCTTCTGCACTGAGATTGTAAAGCACCAAGGCCGGGGATTCCATTGGCGGACGGCCGAAATGACCAGTGGTCATGGAAGCCAGCAGATCTTCTTTGCTCATTTCCATCATGCCTGCCGCGGCTGCGGTATCCTCTTGACCGTATTTATCCACCTGTTCTTTAAAGACGATGCAGTCGCCAGAAGCCTGATTCATGGTATGCGGTACTTCTTTGCTGGTGGGATACTCTTCTTTCATGACCACCATCTTTTGGAAGCCTGCGGAACTTCTGAGGAAAGGCACAACGCCTGTGCCGTCGACAAAGATATTGTTGCTGCCCTCGACACGGTTGGGCCATGCTTCACAGTAGTTGAGCATGATGCACTTTTTGTTTTCATCATCAAAAGCTTCCCAGATCAGCTCGCTCTCGACCCGGCGGGAATCCCAGTTATATTCGGTTATACCCAGTGATTTGCCGATGGTATGATTTTGGAAGCAGGTGATACCATGCGTTCTCGGATAGTTGCCTGTTGCCAGAGTGGTCCAATTTGGCGGTGTACCAGCTGGCAGCACACCCAGCATATCCAGATTTTCTGTAGCAACGCCTTGCTCCAACAATTTTTTCATGTTCGGCAGTCTGCCTTCAGCGATCAGCTTTTTGACTCGTACGGGATCTGCACCGTCTAAGCCGATCATCATTGCACGTTTTGTACCCATTTTACATGACCTCCCATTAATTGACCTGCGCTTTTGATCAAGCGCTCATGGTATGTTGTTTTATCTTATATGACTATCATAAACAAATCCTTTGCTTTTGTAAAACAACCTCTGCCTGAGCAAATTCATTTCCCACAGCCAATGGTTGTTTGCAAAACGTCTTTTTTAGAGCGTGCTGGCAAAGATCGTCCAAGAAACGCCGAAGAGCAGGACCACAAATCCTGTTGCCATGACCAATGCCTGCGCATTTCTCGAGCGGCGCATAGGATTGAAATAGATCTTGTGCTGATCTTCTGCATAGACTACCAAGGAACGGCGGCCTTTTTTCCATCCTGCGGCCTCATCCGCTGAAAAATCATTGGTCACCCGAACGATCTTGAAGTCCTTGGTCAGCTCAAAGGTGACCGCCACTTGCTCCTTATTTTTGTGCGGCTTCATCTCAACAATGGTCGCCGTCGTATAAAAACCTGGCATTCTTTTGCGATCTTCCAGCCGCTGCAGATAAAACGCCGAGGCGATAAAAGCGATGCCGCCAAGGATGCAAAGCAGTCCGATAACAATTTGCAGGATCATTTTCCTCTCTCCTTTCCCGTTTTTTCAGATCGATCATTTGAGTCCCTGCTGAGAGGCAGGGACTCATTTTTTATCCTAGCAGGTCATTTTCTCAGCTTCGATCTCCAGTTCCTCCAGAGATTTCTGAGCGGAATTGATGCCCCAGACCAAGGCAAAGGCTGCCGGAACGAAATACCACAGGGCATTGACGATATTGACACCTAAATAACCGATAGCTGCATAGGTCGCCGGTACAGTCAAGGTCACTGGCACAGCGATCAAGCGTGCCGAAGCGAAAACGATACCGGTCGCATTGCTTCTGATGCGTGTGGGGAAACTTTCCGCCAGATAGGTCCACATCAGAGTCATCGTGCCGCCGCCGAAAGCGGAGAATAAAATACCCAGGACTGTAACAACAGCAGGATAAAGGATGCGTGGATCAGCATTGTACAAAGCAGCCATCGCAGGCGTCGTCCAGCCTCTGATCAAGCATATGGCACCTGCAACGCAGGACATGATGATGATCGGGATACGGCGGCCGCCTTTATCTGAAAAGAGCGACACTGTCAAATCGCCTAACGGTGTACCCACAACACCAAAAGCACTCGTGAGCAATACTAAGCTGTAGGCCCAGCCCATGTCTGTCATGAACAAAACGCCGTAGCTGGAGAAATAGAAGACGCCCAGCGTCGCGCCCCAAGACAGCACGAAGACAACGATCGTCTGCTTGATAAATGATTTGCTGAACATGACCTTCAACGTTTTGAGCGTAGACGGTACTTTTTCCTGAACACAGCTTGCTGCCAACGCACTCAGATCGCAAGGCTGGCCCGTACATTCGCTGACGACCTGCTCTGCTTTTTCTATCTGCCCTTTCATGACCAGCCAGCGTGGAGATTCCTTCAGCCATTTCAAGCCGATCGGAACGAGCAAGATGCCGATACCGCCGATAAAGAAGCACAACCGCCAGCCGTGCGGTCCAGTGCCAATGACCATATTAGCGAACAAAGCCCCGAAGGGGATACCCAAGGTACCACAGGCGATGGATAACGCCTGATATTTGCCGCGGGTCGCTGACGGCAGCATTTCTGCCATATAGACCATTGCGACCGTGACCATGCCGATGACGCCGAAACCGATCAAGAAGCGCATGACCATGAAATTGATATAATGAGCACTCAAACCATTAACGATAGAAGCCCCTGAAAATAGTCCCACTAATAAAAGCAGGGTCTTCTTACGGCCGATACGGCCCGCGATCATGCCGCCAAAGAATCCGCCCAAGCACATGCCCAGGAAGTTCAAAGAGTTCATTTGGGCGATCTGATCTAAATTGAATCCCAGATCTGAAATCAAGGATGGCGTAATATAACCGAATAATTGCATATCCATCTGATCAAAGAAATAACATACTGCGGCGATCCACAAAAAATGTTTATGCGGTTTGCCAAGTTTAGTCATGCCGTCAAAATAATTGTTGCCGGCGCCTGCTGCTTCTGCCATTTTAAATCACTGCCTTTCTCCCACAAAAATGACTCACATCGGTTCTAAGCATACTGCCTGCTGCCCTCCTTTACTTATCGTTAGCTTTCCTTACGCGTTTATTATAATCATTAGTAATTCTTTTGAGAAACAACTGCCAACCGTTCTAATCTTGCAAATACAACTAAAAGTTGTACAACAACCTGCTATCTTTTTTCGCAAAGCA
>CABVBB010000366.1 GCA_902496505.1 uncultured Peptococcaceae bacterium | reverse complement strand
TTCGATCTTTAAGGAGGTGATGCCGGCATCGATCAGCGCAGGCAATTCATGCAGGAGCATCAGATCCCGTGTACTCAGCAGATATTTGCCCTCCGCCGGCTCAGTGAAGGCTTGGCCTGTCGTCCGATCGATCAGGGTATAACGCTGACGGCAGGGCTGAGCGCATTGGCCGCGGTTGCCGCTGCGTCCGCCGATCATGCTGCTTAAGAGACATTGGCCGGAGTAAGCGACACAGAGCGCACCGTGCACGAAAGTCTCGATCTCCATGATATCTTCCCGGATGATGCTTTGGATATCGGCCAGACTGGTCTCTCGTGCCAAAACGATGCGCTTAAAGCCTAATTCTTTGGCGAAGCGGACGCCTGCACTATTGTGGACGGCCATTTGGGTGCTGCCATGCAAGCGGAGTTCCGGCAGAGCATGATGCAGCAGATGCGCAGCGCCTAGATCCTGTACGATGACAGCATCGATGCCGCTGGCGGCCAATTCATAGGCATAACTTAGAAACTCGCCGATCTCTTGATTGTTGATCAGGGTGTTGACGGCAGCATAGACCTTGACCTGGCGGGCATGGGCATAGCTGATGCCCTCGCTCAAGGCCGCAGCGTCAAAGTTATCCGCATTTTTGCGGGCGCTGAAGGCTTGACCGCCCAAATATACAGCATCAGCGCCATTTTCTACAGCGGCCTTCAAGGCCAGCAGATTACCGGCTGGTGCCAAAAGTTCTATTTTATTCATCCTGCTCTCCTATCGCTCCACACGGTGAAATCCTGAGAAAGACAAGATCTTGACGCCTTGACGGGCGATTTCGTCTAACAGAAGATTCATGCCTAAAGAATCGCTGGCCATATGACCGGCAATGATGACATTGAGGTGATGCTTTTCGGCTTCCTTGCGGTGATCTTCGCCCATATGCATACAAACGATGGTGCCTACACCAGCATTGGCCAGCTTTTCGTAAGCGTTTTCCGAGCCGCTGGTACCGCCGGTCATATCCACCATGATCTTGCCTGTACGGCGGGAGGCCTCCCCTGTGACCAGGATCGGACCGGCGCCGATACGCATGGCTTCCTGATACTCAGGAATGCTGCGCAAAAGCTCCAGCACGTCCTGGACGGTAACAGGCGCCTGTTCTGCAAAAAGGTTTTCCAAATACCACTGCACCTGATTATCAGCAGGGGTGTGGACGCACATAAAGGGCAGCTTGAGCAATTCAGCAGCATTGATGGTACGCTGGACATTGTAGGGCAGGAACGCACGCTTGACTTCACTGATGCGGGATGAAAGCATGCCCTGCGCTAAGCCGATAGGGACGCCCTGCTTCATGAGGACATCTTCCTGCAGATCCATCACATCGCTCAGGCCCAGCAGGGCTTTGCCTTCGGGATGATGGGCCAATACCAGATCGATCTTTTCGCCTTTTTCGATCAAGCGGTCGGCCAGCAGCAGATCCTGCGCCTCTACATCGATTCCGCAGAGCAGGGTCTTGACCTTATGGCTGGGTTTACCGACTAAAATGCGGGTATCCGCATAAGGATTGGTCAAGCGTTCTGTATCATAATAATCCTTTAGGTCAGCCTCCATCTTGTCGTAGCACGTTCTTTCCTGCGCCAGCTGACGGTCGATCTCTTCTGCTGTACGGGGATCATGCGCCTTGCCTAAAGTGATAAAAGATTGATAGATCTCTTCTAATTTCATCTCAAATGACCGCCTTTCAATTTTCCTCTAAAGTTTGTGTCAGTTCGCCCCACCTATCATAGAGGGCGGGGATCTGCTCTTCTAGTTCTTTGTAGCGACAGATGAGCTGCCGGCTTTTTTGTTCGTCTTGAAAATTTTCGCCAATAGCCATTTGCTCAGAAACAGCAGTCATCTCTTCCTCGGCCTCAGCAATAGCCAACTCAAGTTCCTCGATCTCTTTTTTGAGCTTGGCCTTATTGATCTTGGGTTTTTGCGGATCAGCCTTCGTTTTCTTAGCCTGCTGCTTGGCAAGCTGTTCTTCCTCTTTTTCACGGGCTATGCGAGCTAACTCAGCCTTTTTCTGTTTATAGTATGTGTAGTTTCCTAAATAACTTGTCACTTGCTGGTTTTCCAGCTCCAAGGTGCGGGTGCAGACAGCGTCCAAAAGATAACGGTCGTGGGAGACCATGAGAACCGTGCCGGGGAATTCATTGAGGAAATCCTCAACGATCTCTTTGGAGCTGATGTCTAAGTGGTTGCTGGGCTCGTCCATGAGCAAGAAATTGGGTTCATCCAAGATGATCTTGAGCAAGGCTACCCGAGCCTTCTCACCGCCGCTGAGGTCGCGGATATATTTCTGCACATCATCGCCGAAAAATAAGACCTGCGCCAAGAGATCCCTGGCTTCGTTCAGCGTCACATCGTAATTATAGACGATCTCGTCGATGATGGTGCGGTTGGGATCTAATTGCCGATGCTCCTGATCGTAATAGGCGACCTTGACCCGGGCACCAAGCTTGATCGTTCCCTGAGACGGCGTCAGCTGCCCCATGATCAGCTTCAAAATAGTTGATTTGCCTACGCCGTTGCCGCCGATCAACCCCACTTTTTCCCCTTTGTAGATCGTCAGGTTCAAATCGTGGAACAGCATTTTGTTTTCAAAGGCCATTGAGAGCTCCTGAACATCCAGGATGATATCGCCGCTTTCGGCGACCTCTTGGCGATGCAGGAGCATACTTTTGTTATCCTTCACATTTTCCAGCCGCTCTACCCGGGAAAGCTGCTTGGCTCGGCCGCGGGCCTGCTTGGATTTGATGCCTGCTTTGTAGCGGCGGATATATTCCTCTGTGGCTTCGATCTCGGCCTGTTGTTTTTCGAAGGCACGCATCTGGGCCATTTCCTGCTCCTCCTTCTGCTGGAGGTAGCGCGTATAGTTGCCTTTGTACATTTTTAGCGTATGGTGGTTGAGTTCAAAGATCCCAGTAGCCACCTGGTCTAAGAAATAGCGGTCATGGGAGATGATGAAAACCGCTCCGCGATAGCTGCGCAGAAAGCTTTCCAGCCATTCCAACGCCTCTAAGTCCAGATGGTTCGTCGGCTCGTCCAAAAGCAAGAGATCCGGTTCGCGCACCAATAAACGCGCCAGACAGGCACGTGTCTTTTCGCCGCCGCTGAAATAAGCGATCTCTCGGCTGAGGTCATCGTCAGTGAAGCCCAAGCCTTTGGTGATGCCTTTGGCTTTACTTTCACAGCTGAAGCCGCCGGCGTCCTCGTACTGGTGTGTCAGCTGTGCATACTCTGCCAAAAGCGTTTCTAGTTCGTCACCCTCTACCTCGCC
>CABVBB010000365.1 GCA_902496505.1 uncultured Peptococcaceae bacterium | reverse complement strand
TATGCTGGGGGTATTCCCCACAGTCACACCGCCCAACTGGGTCTCTCTGGCCACGGGCAACTGGCCGAGAACACACGGCGTCACCTGCTTCCACAACCACACCTTGGGCCTGCCCTTGGATACGTTTGAAGAAAACTGGGATTCCCGTCGGGTAGAATCTGAATACGTTTGGGAGGCTTTTGCCAGAGACGGCAAACGGAGCATCATGCTCAACTACTGCCAGGCCTGGCCGCCCCGTGTCGAAAGCGACCAGACGATCATGATCGACGGCACGGGCGTTATCCCCTTTATGCGCAGCAACGCGGACTACCAAAAGCTGATCTACTTAGAAACGGGCGATTTCCAGATCGAAGAGATCCCGCACGCGGTGAAGAAGACCTCCAGCGACTGCGTCGTCATGGCCGACCAGCATCAAGAGGGCGCCATCGAGCAAAAAGGCGAGAAGCTGGACGCGCTGGGTGAAGATTTCCCCATCACTCAGCCGGCCCACGTACTGGATGCGCACAATGACTTCACCCGCGAGGCCAAGCTGCTCAAGGCGGCTGACCAAGTGAAGAGTCCTCTCCAGGAACCGAAGAACTGGTCCTTCACGCTGCCTGAAGGTGCTAAAGAAGCCGTCATCGTGCTCAACGACAGCTTGATGAGACGCTACGTGCTCCTCACCGCCTCTGACGGCAAAACGTACGATACTGTAAGCATTTACGCCAACCGCCGCAGCGAAACGCCGCTGGGCACAGCCAAAGCCGATGGCTGGAGCGATTGGATATACGATCAATACAGCGTCAATGATGAGCTGCACAAAGTCGCTTACAAGATCCGCGTGCTGGAATTGTCCGAAGATGGCAGCAAGTGCACGTTCTACATCTCCCACGCCTTGGATCTGGATAATGACCGCTACTTCTATCCCCATTCCCTGGCTAAGGATTTCTATGACGAAGTAGGCCCGATGCTGGCCTTTGCCAGCTACGACCGCTACAATGAATTGGCTGACCGCGTCGTTCTGGAGTCCTTCGATCAGATGTATCAGTGGCATCAGGACGCTACCCGCTATCTGTGCAAACGCTACGATGACTGGCAATTATTCTACGTCCATCTGCATGCGATCGATCTGATCAACCACTGGTTCCTCGAGTTCACCCTGCCGGAAAAGAGCCCCAACTGGGAGCGCTATCTGGAATGTGTCTACACCATGTACGAGATCACCGACAAATACGTCGGCATGCTTTTGGATGAATTCGCTGACGAAGACACGTCCATCTTCTTGACCTCCGACCATGCTGCTGTGCCCAACAGCCCCGGTACCGCCAATCCCGGCATCGGCAATCTCTCCGGCATCGCGCCTAATGTTATGGAAGAACTGGGCTACTGCAAGACTTACATGGAACCTGGCGATCCTATGCCCAAGATCGATTGGACCCAGACCCGCGCCATCAACCAGCGCCTGACCTTTATCTATATCAACTTGAAGGGCAGAGAGCCGCACGGCATCGTTGATCCGGCGGATTATGACGAGCTCGTTCAGCAGATCATCAGCGATCTTTACAATTACCGCGATCCTAAGACCGGTGAGCGCGTCGTCTCCTTCTGCATGACCAGAGAAGAAATGGAAGTAGTCGGCACTGGCGGTGAACATGCCGGCGATATCTTCTTCCAGCTGCGTCCGACCTTCACCGTCGACGAGCACGGCAACTGTCCGAGCCCCTGCACCAATGAGGGCTATTCCATGAAGAACCTCTGCATCATGTTCGGCGGCGCCTTCAAAGAAGGCGAAGTGCTCAAGCGGCCCGTTCGTCTGGTCGATGTCGTTCCGACCATCTGCCACATCTGCGGCGCCAGCATGCCCAAAGACGTCGAAGGCGGCGTCATCTATCAGGCGCTCAAAGGCTTCTAAACATTTGAAAAGCCCAGCTTCCCTATTAAGGAGGCTGGGCTTTTTTTAGGCGTGTGAGGGGGAACTGAGTTCCGCCAGATAGCTTTGGATCAGGCTCAGAGCAGCCTGGGCTTCGGGGAGGAGCTGGCCGCATTGGCTGACCAAGACCAGATCGATGGGGATAGGCGGCTCGATGGGCAGGGAAACGATGCCGCTGTCAGCAAAAACAGCGGGAAAGAGGAGGCTGGGCACGCTGCCGATGGCAGTATTTTCTTTGATGAGCTTTTGGTGGAGCCGGATGTTATTAGACGAAAAAGAGCGGTCGTCAGCATTTTCAGGGGCAGGATCCGTACCAGGGAGTTCCAGGCTGAAGCTGACGCGGGTGGCGGTCTGGAATTCTTCAGTGGTCAAATATTCTCGGAGAGAGTAGGTGGAGGTAGCAGAGACGCAGGCCGTCATCTGATCGGTGGAGAGCACCTGGAAGCTCAGCGTGTCGTTGAGCTGGGGCAGGACGCTCAGAGCATTGGTCTGTGTGGTCAACAGCAGCCCCAAATTGGACGGTGAGGCGGCCACGGAGTCAATGATCTGAGGCGTGGAGAGCTCTCGGAAGCCTAAGTGGATCTGCGGGTGCTGCTTCTGGATCAGGCGGATCATATCGGGCAGCATAGCCTCGGCCAAAAGCGGCGTGACACAGAGCGTCAGCGAACCATTCAGCTTGCGGGGGATATTTTGCCGCCGCTCAGCCAGAGCGTCTTCAAAACGCTGGTAGCTTGCCATGATGTCGGCGATATAGACGCCCAGAGCGCGGCCATCCTCAGTGAGGGTGGTGCCGCGCTTGGTGCGGTCGAAAAGCTTGAAGCCCAGCTCTTTTTCCAAACGGTTGAGTGAAGTGCACAAGCTCTGCTGGGAGATGAAGAGATTGTCCGCCGCAGCGGTGATAGAACCAGTGCGGGCGATCTCGAGGAAGTATTGGAATTGCTCGATGCGCATAAGACACCTCCAAAGTGCGTTCATAAGCCAAAGGTCTGCTTCTATTGTAGCATAAAGCCAGCGGGGACAACAAGATGCAGAGCGCAGGGGGAGAGCCTTCTGCCGCGTCGTGCGGATAATTTATGCAAATTCTACTTGACAAGGGATGGCCGCTTTGCATACAATAAGGTTGATATCAAAAAAGGCTTGGAACAAGAGAGTAGTAGCGCAAAAGATGAAAGAGAGGATCTGCCGGCGGCTGAAAGCAGATCTCAGCTGGACCGCTATGAAATGCGCTTGGGAGCCGGAGGGGTGAAAGAGCAGTAGCCCTTCACGCGGAGGCGGCGTTACAGCGTTGAGAGCAGATATGATCTGCCAAATTAGAGTGGAACCACGGCCATGCTCGTCTCTAGCGACGAGTATGGCTTTTTTTATTGCCTGACTGCATAAGATCAAGAAGGAGG
>CABVBB010000364.1 GCA_902496505.1 uncultured Peptococcaceae bacterium | reverse complement strand
TGCACACCGATTACGCCGTGAGCACCACCGGCATCGCCGGCCCTGACGGCGGCACGGCCGAACAGCCCGTGGGACTGGTCTATGTCGCTATCGCCGGCCCCCAGACCACCCGCGTCGAAAAACTCCAGATCTCCGTCGGTACCGTCACCACCCGCGACACCGTCCGCAATTACGCCACCAAACGCGCATTGTATTTCCTCTGGCAAATGATCACGCAGGGGTAAAACCACAAGCCGTGCTGTTTTAGAAGCAGCACGGCTTTTTCATGCACAAAAAAACGCTTTCATCCTGAGTGGTGAAAGCGTATGACTTACTATCTACATCCGATATGCACAGATGATTATATAGGTCAAAATAAAGATCGCGATGAAGCCCGCTGTTTTCCGTACAACAGGCCATTTGCCATCTTGCAGGATGGCTTCAAATATGCGCTGATCGCTCTTGGCCTGATAGTAGCGAAAAATATTCAGCAGATCAACGATCATCGATCCCAACATATACAGCGAAGTCACCACGAATAAAATCACGCCGAAGGTGCTGCCCAACATCGACCAAAAAGCCGCGCGGACATCCTCTTGAGTTGCGATCATAAAAAACAGAAAACACCAGCCTGTCAGAACGATCAGGGATTTGAGCGCTCCCCGCATGGCCCTGTGCACTATCGGCCGCATAGCTTCATCCTGCGCCAATTCCTCTGCTGTGGTCTTAGGGGTGTCGCTGGCCACGATCGTTTGATCGTACAGATCACAAATCAGCCTCTCCCCCTTAGCTAAGCGCGGCGTTTCGTCCTTCTTCGGCTTAGCCAAAATACGGTGGTAACATTCCCTAGGCTCAGCCTGAGCAAAACGCATCCCCAAAAATCCATAGCTCCGCAGCTGCCAGCCCTCACGGGCCATCTTGTCCAAATAGCGTTCCCACGCCCGATAGCCCAGCGTACCATAGCTGGCCCAGACTCTTTTGATCATTCCTCTTCCCCCATTTTTTACATATTTCTATTTCATCTGCTCCCCAGCAGACCATGCGCGCCAATACTTTTTAAGGCGCACCGTGGCTTATCAGCCATATACCGCCGACAATAATGATGCCCATATAAAGGGCGATCAGTGCTTTTTGTAGCCCATACCAAAAAATGGTCTGCAACAGTGGTTCATAGGGCCGTTCGTCTACTTTTGCCCAATGGAAGCGCAGACACGTCAGCAGTTCAGCGGCCACACTGACCAGCATAAAGGTCAGGATCACGGCCGTCATCACCACGCCTAACGGATAGGCAAATATCAGATCAAAAAGGCCGTCGTCCCAGCGATCCGTCACCTCCCAATACATGCTCAGCATGAGCAGCCCGATACCGATCAGCTGTATCGGTGCTTCTCGCAGCATTTTCCTCGCTAATGGCTGCATCGCCTTATCCTGCGCCAATTCTTCGGCTAGCGTCTTGGGCGTATGGCCGGCTACTACCGTCTGCTTGCCCACCTCGCAAAGGATCTCCTCACCCTCCCGTAAAAAGACGCCCAATCCCTCCGGCGGCCGTGCAGCGGTACGGTGATAGCGCTCCCTTGGCTCAGTTTCTACAAAACGTATCCCCCAAGATCCTTCTTTATTCAGCTGCCAGCCCTTACGCGCCATCTCATCCAAATAGTGTTCCCGCGCGCGATAGCTCAGCGGGCCGAAGCTGGCCCAAACTCTTTTGATCATACCCCTTCCCCCAGTTAGCCAAAATGCTCACAACAATATATATAAACTGCAAACGAGTATCGTCCCGCCGAAACAAACTGCCAGCGCCAGCCAGCCAAACAGCCGCAGCCTGCGCCAAGCAACGACTGGCTCATAAGGCTGTCCTGCACACCTTGCCCGACGGTAAGCCAAGGCATTCGCCAATTCCAGAAGACCTTCTGCCAATAGAAGCACCCAGCAAATTATCGTCCCCCAAAACAGCAGTCCTTCCGGCAGAAAAACACTGCGGTCCAGCGTTCTCAGATCAGACCACACTAGGACGATCACCATAAAAAGCCAGCAAAAAAAGATATGTTTCTGCCCGCGATAATAATGGTCATTTTCCCGATCCTCCACCAGCTTTTCCGCTGGGGTGAGCGGCGCATCCCGTGTGATAACGGTGCGCTGGCCGCTGCGCAGAAGAAACGTCCAGCCCGCAGGGATCGGCTCCCCACTAATCTGCGGCGAGCGAATGACGCGGTGATACACCGTTTTGTTCGGCGCACAGTCCTCAAAGATCGGCCCCAAAAGTCCCAGATGCTTCAGCCGCCAGCCTGCGCGAGCCATTTCATCCAGCTTCTCAGCCAACACGCGGTAATCCAAATTTTCGTAATACGCCCAGATCCGTTTCAGCATCGCCCGTCATCCTCTCTTGGCCTTACCGTAAAAACAACATTCGCATGACAATTCCCTAAACAATGCCGGCCAACGTACGCCCCTGTGCAAGATTCCTCTCTTAGTCGCGCACTTAATAAACAAATAGCATGAGATACAAAAGCAGCAGCACGGTCAGCACTGCCGACACGATCAGCGCCAGCCAAAGGACAACGCGCAGCGCACGCCATTTTATGGCTGCTGCATAGCGTCTCTGCTCTTTGAGCGCCTGACGATAGGCTAGAGCGTTCACCAGCCAGAACACACTCTGCACCATGAGCAGCAGCCAGCAGATCAGCTCACCGCCTAAAAGCAGCCGTCCTGCTCCTGGGATGCTCTGATCCCACATATTCAGCTGCTGCCAGCTAAACATCACCATCAGCAGCAGCCAACAGATCCCCACATTCTTTTGCCAGCGATATGCATAGTCATTTTCCCGATCCTCAGCTCGTTTTTCTGCCTCACTTAATGGTTGTTCTCTTGTGATGATCGTCCGCACGCTGCTGCGCAGCAAATACGTCCACCCCTCAGGCATAGCTTCACCGCTTGGCTGCGGCGCTAGGATCACCTTGTGGTACACCGTTTTTGGCTGACACGGCTCAAAGGTCATTCCCAAGATGCCCAGGCGTTTCAGCTGCCAGCCTTCCCGCGCCATCTCGTCCAGTTTTTCGGCCAAGGCTCGGTAATCCAAGCGGTCATAATACTGCCAAATGTGTTTCATCCTTCTTTCGCCCCCTTGTCAGTTTTCAAGGTTTGCCGACGGTGATATTCCCTTTATCCGTTTTGACTAAAAGCATCTGACGCCCTTCGCCGATGCAGCCTTGCACATTTTTTTCCTCCAAACGCTCGGCCAGAAGCTCATCCCAGCCATATTTTTCATAATCCACGGCCACACTGCCGCGGATGCTCTCCAGCTGGCAGAGCAGATCGTACGGCGTGCGGG
>CABVBB010000363.1 GCA_902496505.1 uncultured Peptococcaceae bacterium | reverse complement strand
ATGGCTAGACCTATCCCCTGCCTGCCGGGGGCAAATTTGCCGCAGACGATATCCTTGCAGTAGCCGCGGATGGTATCATCATACACTTTATCAATGACATCATCTTCCCGCAGCGTATAGACCGTGATCTGACTGGTGGCAGGATTGCTCTCCACATCACCGATGGCGGCCACCAGCTGATTCTCTTTGGCTGTCTGATTGAGCGCCAAGAGATCATACTGGATGCGGGCCAGTGACTCCCATTGACCATCTTTTTGCGTATAGCAGTAAAGGTATTTGGAGCCCCAGCTGTTGAGACCGAATAGGATCTCCTCCTGTCCGTCATTGTCCAGATCGAACAGACGGAAATAATCGATATTGTTGCCGATCTCTGATACCTGCTGGTCAATAAACCACGTGCCTTTTTCGCTTTCATCTTCCTTGATGACCACGAAACCTTGCTCAAAGGTATTGTCCGCATTGGTATAAAAAGCCAGCATCTCCTTCTTCCCATCCCGGTCGATATCACTTACGATATAGGCCGAAGGGTCTTCCATATTATCCGGCACCGTCAAAGTCAGCGAGCTGTCCGCCGCAGCCAGCAGTTTGCTGATATTCTGCTTCTGGCTGATCTTTTCTTCATTGGAAGCTGGCGGGGCGATCAGCTTATCTGGTGAGGGCAGTTCAAACTGACAGCCTGTCAAACAAAAAAGTGCCATTAAGGCTATTATGAGCAGTTTAAAATTTTTCATAACCGTCTCCTGTCCGCAGTCATTATTGGTTTATTATAGCACATTTTCTCAGGGCAGACAGACCTTTTTACCACAAAAAAAGCTGCCTCTTTTTCACGAGAGACAGCTTTCTTGTTCATTTCTTATTCAGCAGCTGCCACAGCTTGCTCTTTCGGCGCTACCTGACGATTTTTATAATACCCGCAGGATGGACATACTCTGTGCGGCAGCTTTGGTTCATGGCACTGAGGACAGCTCATCGCTCCGTTAACAGTTAACTTAGACCATGCAGTTCTTTTTCTTCTTGTTCTAGCTTTGGATCTTTTACTTGGTGATACACCCATTTCTTACACCTCCTCAGTTGCTTTAAGTTTTGCAAGAATTGCTAAGCGGGGGTCGATCTCCATCGTGTCGCAATCACATTGGCCACGATTTAAATTCTGCCCGCATTTCAAACATAATCCTCGGCAATCGTCCCGACAAAGGATCTTCATTGGCAAGGCTGCCAGAATGCTTTCTCTAACGATCTCCGATATATCGAACAGGTCGTTTTCATAGAGATAGAACTGTTCTTCCAGTTCTCCAACGGCCAGATGATCATACAGATAAGCATCCTTCGCGTATAATAATTGTTCTGCAAGAACTGTTTCCACCGTTTGAGTGACCTTATCCAGACAGCGGCTGCAACGACCTTCTACTGTCGTTTTTACCGTACCGGCAAGACTGAGATACCTGCCTTCGTTCACGACCTCCAGCGATACACTCAACGGCTTAGACAACTGCCAATCAGGAACCATAAAATCAAATGTATCCGTCTCCAGTTCAAACGTTTGACGGGCGCCTTTGACACTGCGGATCTTCCCAATATTGATCTCTAAAGCCACGCTTGTCACTCCTCTGTGCAGAAAACCGCACCACAAAACGAATTACCCAACTTGTTTAATTATATATATCCATATCCACCTTGTCAAGTTATTTTCCTTTGCAGTGAAAAGTTTTTCTGCTGATTTTGGTCAAATTTTTGTTTCCAACTGCTGCTAGACTTGCACTCCCCGCCTGAATCGGCTAAGATGGACTCATCACCCACAGGAGGTCTTCGTATGGAACTGTTAGGCTTGATCGCTGAATACAATCCTTTTCATAATGGCCATGCCTACCAGCTTGCTGAGGTCAAAAAGATATCTCACTGCGATGCCGTCGTTGTCGTGATGAGCGGTCATTTCACCCAGCGCGGCGAACCAGCTGTCTATGACAAATGGCTGCGTGCCGAAATGGCTCTTCGCGGCGGCGCTGACTTGGTCTTGGAACTGCCGATAGCCTACTCAGCCCGCAGCGCCTATTATTTTGCGCTCGGCGGCGTATTGACCCTGGCCGCCTGCGGTATCCAGACACTGGCCTTTGGCAGCGAAAGTGCGGACCTCGATGCACTGGGCGCTGTCGGCTCGCTCCTTGCCGATGAACCGCCTTGCTATCAGGCGCTTTTAGCAGAGCATCTGGAACAGGGGCTTGCCTATCCCCGCGCCCAGCAGCTGGCCTTGAACGCGCTTCTGCCGGAAGCTGGCGCCCTATTTGCGCAGCCTAATGATCTCTTGGCGATCCATTATCTGCAGATCCTGCACCGCTATCAGCTGCCCATCACCCCGCTGGCTATCAAGCGTCAAGCAGCGCTGCACAGCGACCAAAGTGCTCCCAGCTATGGTAGCTTGGCCAGCGGTACTGCCATCCGCAGGCTGCTTTTGGCCGGAGACGACGCTTGGCGCGCTTATGTGCCTTTTGCGACTGCAGCTATCATTGATCAAGCGCAGCAGCAAGGCCAGCGGCCGCTCACGCTGGAGGATTTCGCCCAGCCCTTATTCGCCATCCTGCGCCGGGAGGATGCCCGATCTTTGCTGCGCTTCCCCGAAGTACGCGAAGGACTGGAAAACCTGCTCTGGCAGGAAGCCCAAAAAACCTCGGACTTGACTGCGCTGTGCCTTGCTGTCAAATCCAAACGCTACACCTATACCCGCATCCAGCGCCTGCTCTGCGCCATTTTGCTCAATCTGACTGCCGAAGAGCTGCAATGGGCCTCTCGCCCCGCTTATCTCCGAGTCTTAGGCTTCAATGCAACCGGCCGCCAAGTCTTAAAACAGCTGAAACGCGAAGCGACGCTCCCTGTGCTCACCAAGACCGCCGCAGCCAAGCAGCTGCTCGATACGGCTGGTCAAAAGCTGCTGGCACTGGATGCGCGCGCTACCGATATCTATCATCTGGCCTATTTTGGTACGGACAAGGCCCAAGGCCGACAGGATTATTACAAAGGTCCTGTCATCTTAAACGGTACAAATTATCTCGAATAATTTGTACCGTTTTTTGATATAGATAAGCAGGTGATGAAAAATGAATCGTTCGGCATGGCGTCTATTGTTTTGGCCTTTTTTGATGGTCCTTTTGACCATTTTGATGTTTCTTTTTCCCCAGGCGACTTACGACGGTGCACGATATGGCCTGGAAACGTGGGCCTTTACCTTGGTGCCGTCGCTGCTGCCTTTTATGATCGCTGCGGATATCCTCATCCAGTTGGGCGTGGTCAATTTTCTCGGCGTCCTATTAGAACCGCTCATGCGGCCTT
>CABVBB010000362.1 GCA_902496505.1 uncultured Peptococcaceae bacterium | reverse complement strand
TTGACCATTTCATTGGAGGAGATCACCATATTAGGCGTTTGTCCAAAATTATAGATCTCGGATAAATAGGTCGTGTAGATCTGCTCATAGGGAAATACCAAGAGATATTGTTCCAGATCCTCAATGGTCAGAGAGGATCTGGCGGCTAAGGGATGTGTGCTCTTTAGGAAGCATCCCATTTCAAATGTCATCCATTTTTCAAAGATCAGAGTCTGCGAGGCGATATTGTCTTTGATCATAGCGCTTTTTTCAAAAATATTGGCTGCAATAGAGGTGGCCACAAAGTCATAACGCCGCTCAAGAAGTTCTGCGATCAAATTTAGGGGAGAATTTTCTTCGGTGATCTGGATCGATATCTGAGGATATTTTATATAAAAGATATCCAAGGTTTGACTGACCAGACTCAAGCCAAGGGAATTGACGCCAACGAGGATTTTTTCGCGATTTTTCAGTTCATTAGAGGTATATTTTATGCCTTCATAAATATCCAGCATGTCCTGCAGCTTACGGAGCGTTTCCTGTCCTTGGTCAGTGAGGGATACCCCTTTTTGCGTGCGTGCGAAAAGGGTCACACCCAGCTCATCCTCCAAATGATTGATAGCGGCTCGCACACTTTGCTGCTTGATATACAATAACTCCGCTGCTTTGGAAAAACTGCCGCATTTAGCGACCATTAAAGCGTAATAGATTTGCTCTGTTCTCATTATACACACCTCTTCTGAGCGGGAATGGATCTCCTTGTTTGAACAGGCCGCTTTTGGCTGCATCGCGCAAACGGATCAACTGTATTATACCATAATCTGCGGAGAATGCGCCGTTATTTGTCGAAATAAGGTGTCGGCAGTATGCCCTAAAAGCGCTCTGCTGCGGATAAAAAATTTCCGCGGAGGAACGTTTTTTATTGCTGCTTGAGCATTTTCGGCGCTTGCGGGCGTTCTTTATACGCCTGTCTGAGCTGGCGTCTGCGGTCGTTGTCCATCTGGTGCTCCAGCGAGCGCAGGGCATTTGATCGGGGCTTTACAAAAAAGGAGCCGGATGCTATGATGAAATAATTGGAAAATCCAGTATGACAACAGGTTAAGGGAGGACTGCTCATGTCCAGATTTACAGGCGAGGAAAAACTCATTGCCAGAACGGCGGCTTTTAAGCGGGAGATCATCCGCATCAATGATCAGGTGTATTTTGCCACCGGTTACGGCGGCAGCAATGCTACGCTGATCATTGGGGAGGAGAGCTGCATTTTGGTGGATGCGCTCAATGGCTGCCAGGTGGCCAAGGAGGCGCTGGCGGATTTTCGCCGGATCACGGATAAACCGATCAAGACACTGATCTACACCCATTATCATCATTTTGACCATACTGGCGGCGCAGGGGCGCTGGTGGACGATGACTGTGAGATCATCGCCCGTACGGCCAGTTTTCCGCAGCTGGGCCGCAGTCAGCTGGTGAGCGACGTCTTCGCTCGGCGCAGCGCTCGGCAGTTGGCGTGGGGCTCACGCCGGAGGAAGTGGTCTCCATCGGCATCGGGCCGCTCAATGATGTCAACAGCCAAAAGTGTATGCGCAAGCCTAAGCGTTTCTTCACTGAGGAACGGCTGGAACTCACCATCGACGGTGTGGAAATCGTATTGGCTGCTGCTCCAGGGGAAACGGACGATCAGCTTTTTGTCTGGCTGCCGCAGTGGGAGATCTTGTGCTGCGGGGACAATTATTATGCGTCCTGGCCTAATCTGTACGCGATCCGTGGTGGACAGTACCGCGATGTGGACAGCTGGGTACGGGTGCTGGAAGCCATGCAGGCGCAAAATGCGCAGGTGCTGCTGCCTGGCCACACAGAGCCGATCATCGGTCGGGAAGCGGTAAAGCAGACACTGGGCAATTATCACGATGCCATCTGCTATGTGCTGGAGGAAACGCTTAAGGGCATGAATGCCGGCAAGAGTGCGGACGAGCTGGCAGCGGAGATCAAACTGCCGGAAGCTTGGCGGGATCTGCCGTATCTCCAGGAATATTACGGCACCGTTTCTGGGGCAGTGCGTTCGATCTTTAGCGGCTATATGGGCTGGTTTGACGGCAATCCTACTGCTCTTAATCCTACGCCTCCGGCCCTCAAGGCGCAGAAGACCATCCAGGCTATGGGCGGCGCGGATAAAGTGTATGCGCTGGCTGAAAGTGCGCTGGCTGAGGCGGACGAGCAGTGGGCCTGCGAGCTGTGCGATCTGCTTTTAGACGTCGGCGAGCGCGCGGACGACGCCCGCCGACTGAAGGGGCAGGCGCTTGCCTTGATCGCTAGAAAACAGACCAGTGCCAACTACAGACATTATTATATCGCCTGCAGCAAGGAACTTTTGGGCAGTGCGCCGCAAGCGACGCTGACAGCGGCTTCGCAGGATATCGCCAAAAAATAAATGGACAGCCAAAAAACGCTCCGTTGGTGTAAACCAAGGGAGCGTTTTGCTGTGCGATCGATTTTAGTTGTCCAAACGGAAGATCAGCGCGTTGCTGACTGTACGGCCGGGTTTGACCATGTAGCCGTCGTTGACATAGAGACCGGAGGAAGCGCCGCTGTCCAGACAGATAGCGTCTTTGGCGCCTAATTGGCTCATGACGTCGGCCATTTGCTGGAGATCGCAGGTGATGCCGGCGACTAGAAGCAGATTGCCGCTGTCGGTGACGCCGATGGCGCTGCGGGCAAAGGCCATATCAGCGGAATTGACGTCAGCAAAATTTTCTTTGGCCAGATTGATGGCTGTCTTGCCGTCTTTGAGCAGGATAGGACCAGCGCCGACGGCAGTCTGTACGGACGACCAATCGGATTTGGCGCCGCTTTCATTGACATAAGCGGTGCTGTAGCTGACGGCAGTGCCTTTGACGGACTGTGCTTTGTATTTTTCGGCAGCAGAACCGGTGAGGTTGATCACATAGCCGCCATTGGGAATGGAAGCATTGCTGTTGGTGACGACCTGCACCACTTTGCCTTCGCTGACCAAAAGGTTGGTGCCGTAGCTGAAGCCGACCTTGCTGCCGCGGGCGCGGGTGAAGATGGCGACAGCAGAGCCGTCTTGGGCAGGGGTGTGATTGAAATAATCGGCTTTGATCGTGGCAGTGCCTAAGCTTAAGCTGACGACTGGCTGCATGATGCCGATCTTGACGGTGTTGTCTTTGCTGAGACCGATCACTGCGCCCAGATCGCCCTTGTGGACGAGCTTGCCGTCCTTGATGAGGGTGCCGTAGGGATCCATCGGCTTGGAAGCGTCGTAGCTTTGGAAGAGGCAGCCGTTGATAGCGGCTAGTCCGCCGCCTTGGGAAGCCAGGCTGCTCAGTTCGTCGGTCT
>CABVBB010000361.1 GCA_902496505.1 uncultured Peptococcaceae bacterium | reverse complement strand
CCTCGGACAACCGGTCCGTCGTATCCGCCTCAGGCTTCTGCCCAATGAGCGTCAGGGCATACTGCATATCCGTCGGCACGATCTCCCTGCGGGCGGATAATGCCAGCAGATGATCCAGCACCCGCGCACCGTCTTCCACAGCCTTGCGGCTGCCGCTTATCGTGAGTTCCTGACCTCTGGCCACCACCTTTAAAGGCAGTGCCTTTTCCAAAGCCTTGAGATTGCAGTCATTCATCCCTAAGACTTCCTTGGCCTGCTCCATATCTTTAAATACAAATTGTCTTTGGTAATCACTCAACAAAAAATGCCTCCCTTGGTGTAGCTGATACCTTGATCATACGATATACGTTTTCATTATACAATAAGTCATCGTCCGCGACCACTATTAATTTGCAATAAATTGCGGCGCGGCCATATTTTCCAATACACGCCACGTCAGCTGCACCTCTACCACATCCGGTGCGCTTTCCACGACCTGTACCGATTCTGTGATCATTTGTCCATCTGGACCTACTTTGGCAGACGTTTTCTCCCTGGCCCGCACCACGGCCTCCTGATAGGCTTCTTCCAGCGTACGGCTGATGGTAACGGGTTTTTCTTCATAATAAGTCGTGCTCTGCAAAAGCCACGGTGATCTATAGTTTTGCCAGGAAAAGAGATTTCTAGTATGGCTCACCTGCCGAAATACACTAAAAGGCTGCGTATCCCTTTCTCCCCATAGATGGATGATCTGGCCGTCTTTGCTCAACTCTATGACATTCTTGGCTGCACCGGTCTCTTCTAAAACCGTTTCTTCCAACGGGCAGACGGCTGTGGCCGTATAATCCACGTAGCCTTCGACGATCCCTTTTGCTCGGATAAAAACAGGCGGACCGCTCCAATCGTACGTGCCATCCTTTTGTTTTTCCCGGCTGTCATAGGTCACGCCTGCGATCAAAATATCACCCGCCTGCACCTTTTGCTCCTTCTGCACCCTGGCGATCCCCTGCATGACCAAGATCTCCTTGACGATGCCGCTGCGTACAGCGACCAAATGAGCCGGCTGGCTGTTGCTGGCTGCTAGATTATCCCGCTCCTCTACCTTGATGATCACCTTCGTGCCGTGATGACTGACATCCACCCAGCCTAAAGTGTCAGGATAATCTTCCAGAAGTCTTTCACTGACCGCATCAAAATCGATATTGTGCAGACTGGCCCCCTGTACCACGCCATAGCTTTCCACGATGGCGATCAGCTGTCCTTGACTGAAACGCTCATTGCCCTCGACCTCATACGACCAGACGAAGGACGTAGCCAAATAGGCTAAGACAAAAAATATCCCCGTACCGATGACGAGGCCCTGCCGTTTCTTGAGCTTTGCCAGCCAAAAGGGCAGCCCATGCCGAGACTGGATATGCAGGCGACAGTGATATGGACGCACCAACTTGACCAGTGCTTTGAAATCCTCCAGTGCCACGCAGAGCTCTGCTTTTTTGCCGCGGCGCCGGATATCCCAGATCATCAGCTCCTGCTTGATAGCCTGATTGATGACCGTTTCCAGGTCGACGCCCTCTATTTCCAAGCGGACATGTCCGCCTAAACTCCCCTTCACCCCCATTTCACTGCCTCCTAACGGATCTTATCAGCAAAACGAACGCCCTCGATCGCGCCTGCAATGCACAGCTCATCTTGTGAGATACTTTTGAGCGTCAGTTCTTTGCCCTCCACCACCAAGACACCTTCCCGGCAGTTCACAATGATCCGCTCTTCTTCATACTGACGGATGCCCTTATGGTTATCGATCCGAACTTCTATATTGCCGATCAAATTGACTTTCGGCAAATCCAGCGCTATTTCAGCCGGCAGGTCCAGCATCTGACTGAACTGCCGGTCGATGCGCTCACCCATATGATTTGTCATCTCTGCCGTCACCTCTTCCTTGTCAGTATATGCGTGCGACCCATTTTGAGAACAAAAAACAGCCCCGTCTCCAGCCATATAGCCAGAAACGAGGCTTTCCCTTTTACAATATGCGATCAGGGCGTTTGCCCCAGTTTTTGCTTGGTTCCTCTGGATCATGAGAATTATCATTATCCTTGGTCAGCCAAATATTTTCACCATCCGAAATGTCGATACGGTCAGCCAGATCATCATCAAAGAGATCGATTTTTAACTGATGCTGCTTGTTGACCGTCGCCAGAGCGACCTGGCGGAAATTGGTGACGTGACGCTTCTCCAGCTCAGCCATCAGCCAGCGGGCGCTGAGCTTCATCTGCTCCAGATTGTGATAGATGACCTGTCCGTCTACGATCACCTCGATCGCCAATCCGTCGGATTTGGCCTTGAGCTTCATATCCTCTCGCGTCGGCTGCTCATAGGCCGGTTTTTTGATCAGACTTACCGCACCAGAAGGCTCAATGATTGCCAATTCCAGCTGCGTATAATCAAATACACCCTCTGTACGCAAAATCATCATCAACTCATCTATGTCCATCATCATCTTGCGCAGATTGTTTTCTAAGATCTGCCCATTTTGGATGACGATGACTGGTTCGCCGTTGATGACCTTCCGCAGCTTGCGGTTTTTGAGCGTCATATAGGAGACGCCGATGGTCAGCGCCCCGTAAGCCAGTAGTCCCACCAAATGATCCGGCATATTGATCAGATCGTCTGTCGCCATATTGGCCGCGATGGAACCAAACGTTATCCCGTTGATATATTCGTAATACGTCAGCTGCGAAACCTGCTGTTTACCGATCATCCGCGTCAGCAGCAATAGGATCGCAAAGGACAGCGCGGCCTGCATCAAAACTGTCAAAGCATTCATGATATCCTCTCCTTACCTGAGATAAGTGTGTGCTGACGTATAGTATGGCCGCTTGAGGGATATTTTACACCTCGAGACGTATTGCTGAAAAAACGCAAAAAAATTCCGCAGAGAGCTTGTCTCTGCGGTGAGTAGTTTGAATAAGCTTTAAGCGATGCGTCTACCTACATACAAAATCGTTGCCAGGATAATTACCATGTTGATCCATACCATTGCGCTTCATCCCTTCCTCTGCCATGATGCTGTTACCTTATGCTAATTATTAGTATATACCCTACTCTGGAAAAATACAAGCGTTATTTCCATCATATTCCATTATGGCAGCGCAGCTTTTTGGCACAGAAGAAGATTTTCAACTCAGGTGCTGCTTATTCAAAAACTTCCAGCTGCTTGATATTACCGTCTTTGCCCATACCCAGCTCGCCCTGCAGATAATAGCCGCCGTCCATGGATTCATTCATTGCCTGCACGCCCAGATAATCGCCAGCCTGCATGTTGGCATGGATAAAGGCAGAGCATGGATCGCGCCGTCCTCTGTCTTC
>CABVBB010000360.1 GCA_902496505.1 uncultured Peptococcaceae bacterium | reverse complement strand
GCGTCCTAAACGCTTCCTAGCAGCCCCACTTTTGCTTCTGCTGCTTCTGCTCTGCGGCTGTACGTCCCGCACCGAGGCCGCCTCACCCATCGTGCCGGCCTCTGCGCCAAATGTGTCTATAGCGCCGCCGCCAGCCGTCGTCACCTTGACGGCCGTGGGGGACAATCTCTTGCATAATACCGTCTACCAATCGGCCCAGACCGCTGACGGCTACGATTTCCTGCCGCTTTATGCTGACGTTTCGTCCTATATCGCGCTCTCAGACGTGGCCTTCGTCAATCAGGAGGCCCCTATGTCCGGCGGCGCGCCCTCCAGCTATCCCAGCTTCAATTCTCCCCAGGAGGCCGGCCGCGATCTGGTGGCTCTGGGCTTTGACGTGATCAATCTGGCCAATAACCACATCATGGACAAGGGCAGTCAGGCTGTGCTCAGTACGCTTGCCTATCTGGACACGCTGGACTGCGCAGTGATCGGCGCTCACAGCAGCACCGAAGCGCGCCAGATGCCCGTCATCCTCGAGAGAAACGGCATCACGCTTGGCTTTGTCGGCTATACCTACGGCACCAACGGCATCCCCCTGCCCAAAAATCAGCCCGATCTGGTCAGTCTCATCGACCGCGAGACGATCACGGCGGAAGTCACCGCTCTGCGCCGTCAGTGCGATTTCGTCATCGTCTCCATGCACTGGGGCAATGAATACCAGCTGACGCCCAGCAGTGAACAGGAGGAACTGGCTCAGCTGCTGGCCGATCTGGGCGCGGACATCGTGATCGGCACCCATCCGCACGTCATCCAGCCCGCCCAATGGCTGGAAGCAGCTGACGGCGGACACTGGACGTTCGTCGCCTATTCCCTGGGCAATTTCATCTCCTCCCAGTCCCGCACCGACACCATGCTTGGCGGTATGCTGGCCGCCCGCCTGCAAAAAACAGCGGACGGCCAATGTACGGTAGAGGCAGCAGGCCTTATGCCCCTGGTCACCCATTTTGAAGCAGGCGCCAAAAACTACCGCGTCTATCCCTTGGATCGCTACACCCCAGAATTAGCCAAAAAACACCGTCTGCGCGCCCAAAACAGCGATCTGACGGTCGATCACTTCACCCAGCTGTCCCAAGAGCTCTGGGGCGAATTTTGGCTCGATGAGCAGCATGCTGCCGTTTTGCTGCGCCTCATCTCAGCGCGTCAGCAGCCGGCTGCCTGACCGCAGAGGGTCTGGACTTATTTAATTTTATGCCTGTCATATTGAGGTAAGGCTGAGTTTTTAAAAAATTCCACTTGCATTTTTTGGTTTTTTTCTTTATAATGAACACAACAAATCCATGATTAATAAAAAATTTTTATATAGGGAGGCACTTATTATGTATAAACATCAATACCATTATCCTGACGGCAATTTTGAATTGCTCTACGTGACCGACTATTATCCCTGCCGCGATCCTAAGACCGGCGAGGTCAATAATGACTTTTACGATAATAACTGCGGTATCTTATTAGACTTCAAGCAGAACAAAGGCGATTCCCTGGATTACGTCCGCGGTTATTTGTATAATGACCCGGATTGGCAGAAGCTGACCGCTGAACTGGCTGGCGAAGACGTGCACCTGTACGCTTTCCCCTCCTGCACCGTGGACAACTTCAATTCCGGCCTCTATGCGCTGATCGAAGACATCTGCCGCGCTAACCCCGGCTTCTTCGACGCCGGCAAATGCCTGTTGCGCACCAAGCCCTTGAGCCCAGAGGAAAGAAAGGTCTCCTCCCACATGGCGACCATCAGCAAATCCCTCTGCGTCGATATCACCGACGAATCCATCGCCATCATTCTTGACGACGTCACCACCACTGGTGCCTCTCTCAAAGCAGGCCATGACATCCTCAAGAAAGCCGGCTACAAGACCATCATCTGCATCGCTATTGCTAAGACCGTCAATACCGGCAACGACGGAGAATAATTTCCAAGCCAAGCCCAAAGCGGCTGACAAACGATCGCTCGATCGTCTGTCAGCCGCTTTTTTGACATCTCTTTTAGCCTAAAGTCTCCGGCCAGGGAAGCTTCCGGCTTGTTAAATAAAATTGGATAAAAGCCCGCACCAGCGGATCATCTGCTGCCGTTTGGGACACGATCAGGCTCACGTAGCCCTGGACTTTATCGCGGATCGGGATCTCCGTCAGTTCCTGGAGGGCTGACAAGGGATCTTTGCGGGCTACGCCCAGCGTGATGTGCTCCCCTTTTTTCAGCACGTTGTAAAAAGTCAGCAGATTGCTCACTGAATAGCGGACATTAAAATCCCCATAGCGCTCCAAAAATTCTTCCACTGCTGATTTGGCTGACAGCGACGGCTTATAGATGACAATAGGCTCTTTGCTGATGGCACTGAGAGAGGTGGTCTTATGCTCGCGGGCAAAGCGGCTGTCCTTCGCCGCGTAAACCACTGGTTCCACCTGCGACAGCGGATAAAGCAGCATCCCCTCAGGCAGGTCCTGCTGATACTGCTCGCCAAAGTCGATCAAGATCCCCACCGCCTGTGCATCACCAGCAACGGCCGTGATGCTTTCCTTGGTGCTCAATTCCTCCACACTGACAGAGATCAGCGGAAACTGCTGCGAAAAATCGATGATGGTATCATGAAAGGTATCACCAGCAATATTGACTGGCACGACCACCGTCAGCTGACCAGCCAGCTGCGCCTCCTGCCGCGCACTATCCGCCCTGAACTGTGCCAGGAGCGCCTCTTTGCCCTCCAAAACGGTCTGCGCCCACTGAACCAGCTGCTGACCGTGGGCTGTGAGCGCCACTCCGCGGGAGCTCCGTTGCAAAAGCTGGGTGCCGAATTCCTGCTCCAGATTGCTGATGATCTTGCTCAGATTGGGCTGATCCAAAAGCAGCTGACGGCTGGCTCGGCTGATGGAGCCGGACTGCGCCACTGTCAAAAAATACCGCAGATGCTCTAATTGCATCGTATCACCTTCAATTCTATCCGGTCTCTTTTGGTTAGGAACGTTTCATAATACTACTTTATGCTACTTCATGCTGCTTGTCAATATTTTTGCTCCTTTCGTAGTATATTACAAGTGAAGGGGGCGCGAAAAGCCAATGAGACCACTAAAATCCAAAGTCAGTATTACTTTAGACAGCGATATTATCGATAGGATCAAAGAACTGGCCGAAGCCGACGATCGCTCATTTTCGCAATATATCAATCTGGTATTAAAAAATCATGTGGCTCACTCCTGTCCGGAGGCTGGCCCAAAGCAGGATATCACGCCTTAAATAACACATACACTTTTTCAGACGACAAACAAGCCTATCTTTCCCCGTGGAGAGATAGGCTTGTTTATTTTTGCAGCCAGGT
>CABVBB010000359.1 GCA_902496505.1 uncultured Peptococcaceae bacterium | reverse complement strand
GGCCAGCCGTTCCACGACGCGCTGACTCTGCGGCTCACTGAAGCATAAGCCGCCCTCTGGATTGACCAGCTGACTCTGCGCTTGATGCAGATGCTCATAGACCAGCTCCAGATTGACGGACATCTGCTCCTGCAAGTCGCGAAGCTTTGCCTCAAAGATCGGGTAGCGCTCCTCCCAAATGTACTCATTAAGATCGACCAATTCCACTGTCGGCCAGCGTTCCTCCGATTCGCGCAGTTTCTCGCCGTCTGCCACCATGAGGGACAGCTCTGGCACGATGATGCCCTCCAGATCGCAGGGATTGGCTAACCCATGGATCAATTCCACATTGTAGCCGCGATCCACCAGCTGAATGGCCAGCTGACGGCACACGCGGGAACGGATCTGCGCTGAGGCGCCAGCCAAACCGATCAGCTGCTCATTGTCCGCCATAGCCTGCGCAAAAAACGAGTGATAGCCTTCGGTCGTATGGCTGGACAAAAAATAGTCCGTCGTCTTGCCAATTCTAATTTTCAACCTCTTGCCCCCTCTCACTTGCCAATACTGTATTTTATTATGGCAGCCGCTAAAAGGTGAGAGTATCTGGGCTGATCAACGCTTGCCCCTGCGCAGCCTATCATGCTACAATAATTGGAGAAGCATTTTGTTCCTGTATGGCTCACAACAAGAGGGGGATTTTTTATGCAACGAAAACTGCTGCAAAATTTTTGTTTTTATCTCGTTTGGATCGCTGTAACGTTTGCTTTGTTTGTTGGACTGGACAAACTGAGTGTCTACTGCCGTGACATGATGTCTCGCACTTTCAGTTATCAATACCGCGTCTACTATTCTGTGGCTATCGTTGTGACCTTTGCGCTGCTGGCTGTGCTCTTGCTCGCCCTGGCGCGCTATGGCCGCGCTTATGTCCACACCGTCTCTGCCGCTTGGCTGGAGTTTATCCTCATGGCGCTTTATGGGCTCTTTTTCTCTATACTCCCTTGGAGTGATTGGCTGCTCAGTCTTATGCCCAATGCTCCGCAAGCTCTCGTTGTGCTTATGCTGCGCCTCTCCTATCTCTTTACGTGGCTGTCGCAGGCTTTGGGCGGCTTACTGCTGGGCTGGTCTCTCTGCTTTTTGATCGTCCGCCTGCATCGGCTGCATCATGATAAGCTCGCTCGGCCATCTGCCCTACAGTGATTTCACCGCCGACGCCAAAAAGAGCCAGGACCTTCTCCCCACCAGGGAAAAAGGTTCTGGCTCTTTTGTTTGATATTCTGTATTTTCCTCAGGTCATCCTCGCCAAAATGTCATGATGCTGCCACGATCGCCGCAGCTATGATGATCCTGCCGATCAACTCTTGGTACGCCTTCATTTCCAACACTCCTTCTGATCATCGCGTAGTGATGTCCTCATGCGCAAGGCACGAGTCACCTTTTTCCTCACAGCAGCTTCTTATTGGAAGAACGCCTGCAGGCCGTTCAAGATGCCTTGGGCGATCTGCATTTGGTAAGCGTCAGTCATCAGCAGAGCTTCTTCTTCAGCATTGCTGAGGTAGCCTGTCTCCACCAGGATGGAGGGACAATCGTTTTCTCTCAGCACGGCGAAATTGCTTTCTTTGACCACACAGGGCCGTCCAGTGGAGGCGACAAAATTGTCTTTGACCGACTGCGCCAGCGACAGCCGCAATTGTTTCTGCGCGCAGGGGGTGAGGTGATTGCTGCCCCAGTAATGGATCTCCGCGCCGCTCTTGGTGGTGTTGCCGTCCAGCGCGTTGCCGTGGATGCTCACAAAGGCATCGGCTTGGATATCATTGGCCACATCTGCCCGCTCCTGAAGCGTCATCGGCTTAGGCGCAGACTGCAGATCTCGAGTCACGATGACCGTAGCGCCCTGCGCTTCCAGCAGCGTCTTGAGCTTCAGCGTCACCGCTTCGCCGATCTCGCGGTCAGTATAGCCTTTGACCAGGCCGATAGCACCGGGATCGACCAGACCGTTCTCCTTCAAATTGCCATGGCCTGGATCCAGGACGATGATCTTACCAGCCACCCCTGGAGAAGCATTGCTGTAGCGCCGGGCAGTGACAGTGGTCACGCCATTTTCCGTATCCACGATGCCGTACGCCTTAGGATCGGTGGTGATCGTCACCCGCGCCTTATTGCCCGTTTGCTCGGCCGTCACTTGCGTGATGAGATTGCTGCCGCTTTGCGCGGTAAAGAGTTCTGTCGTATTATTAGCCGCCGTCAGCACCAATTTGCCTGCCGCGGACTGCGAAACACTGACCGTATTGCCTACACCCGTTTGCAGCACCACTTGGCTTTGCCGCCCCGCATCAAGGATCGCGCTGGCTGTGAGGCTGTTGGTCTGGCCTTGCGCTGTACCCTCTGCCGTCTCTACCAGCCAATTGGCGATCCAGCCGATCTTGCCGTCTTCCACCAGCACTTGATACCAATCGCCGTCAGCGCTCAGCACTGTCAGCACATCGCCGCTCTGCACCTGCACCACCACAGACGATTCTGTTGTCGCCTGCGAACGAATATTGACCACATTGCCAGTCACCCGTACCTCCTCCGGCAGTTTGCCGCTGGTGCTGATGACAGGCTGCGGTGCCGTTGCTTTGGGTGTGGTGACCAAGCCATTCGTTTGATCAAAGGTATAGTCCCAGCCGAAAGAATCATGGGCAAAGCGCCAAGTCAGCGGGAAATAGGTCACATCACGGAAGATGAGCAGCGGATACTGCTCCTGCGTATTGTCGATCGCCTCGCCGCTCACCTGAATGGCAAACTGCGCCAATGCTGCCTGCTGGCTCGGGCTGTTGACCTGTTCGCTGGGATACCCTGCATAGATCGACCTGGCTTTTTCAGGATCGAATACGCTTTTTTTGTTCACACTCAGCCCCTGTTCAGCTGACCAATAGGTGGACAGCCCCAAAAGCTGGGCGTCATCATAGGTCATAGGCACATAGGTGATCTCCTTGTACACCAAAAATGGGTACTGGCTTTTGCTGCTGTCTACCTGCACACCGTTTAAGGTCACCGTAAAAGTCGGCAGGGTCACATTGACCGTCTCCGCTGCCTGGGCTGTGCCAGGTGCGATCAAAAGCGCCAAAAGCACCAGCCATCCTGTCCAAAATTTTTTCATGTGTTTCTCCCCTCGTTCGTCTGCTCTTGCTGCTGATAAAGTCAAAGCCGCCGTCAGCACTTTCTCCTGCCGGGCGGCTTGCTGCTATTTCTGATTGGTTTTGCTGGGAGCGGCTTTTTGCTCAACTTTCTCCGCTTTGAACATTTCCTTGAAAGTATCCAAGATCTCCGGTGATTCATTCATGTAGTAGATGCGCGCTGGTACGCCGGGACGTTCCCAATCGCAGCCGCTCCACCAAAT
>CABVBB010000358.1 GCA_902496505.1 uncultured Peptococcaceae bacterium | reverse complement strand
CCGCGGAGACAGACGATGGGATGAGCGTGACGATAGCGGGATACATGCCGGCTGAGGCAGAGCTGTGGGTGGAGACCGTACCCCAGGAAGTCGCCGCAGGATTCATCGATGCGGATGATGCCATCGTTTTTGCCTATGATCTCAAGCTCATGCTGCCAGACCCTGACGCTGGCGGCTGGACGGAGTACCAGCCAGCCACAGCGCTGACAGTCGCCGTCGCTCCCTGTGCAGCCGCAGAGAGCCTCGCAGAATCGCCGGTAGAGGTCACCCACGTCTCCATGGACGAGACCACCCAGCAAGCCTGCGTCACTAAAGTCCCTGCCGAGGTGCAGGAGGGCGGCGCGGTGACCTTTGCCGCAGAGAGCTTTTCTTACTATATCGGCACGGTCAGCACGCCTTTGCGTGAGGTGACGCTGACAGCAGGCGAAGGCTATGCGTTTTACAGCGATGCCGCCTGCACAGAGCTGATCAGCGGAGAGCAGCAGATCAGCGCCGCTGCGGCCATCTATCTCAAAGCCGCAGAGAGCTATCAGATCCGCACGGTGACGGTCGTAGGCGCAGACGGTTCCCCAGGCATCGGCCTGATCGAGTCGGGCGATGGGGAAACATCGGCGTATGACGAAAAGATCACCTTCCCAGCGGAGACAGAGCCTCTCCAGCCCGCTCAGTTGATCACAGTACAGGTGATGCAGACGCTTTGGTATAGCGGCGACGGTTTTTATAGCGATGCCGAGTGCCTTCGCCCAGCAGTGGGTCCGAGCGATCTGGCCGAGCGGGTAGAGCATGCGGCCTGCACGTTGTGGATCAATATGCTCACCAGCTATATCCCTGACGGTATCGTCAGCCTGGACGGACAGGACAATGTAGTCCTGCTGATGCGGGATGCCAGTTATCCCGGCGCACTGCTCACTATTCCCAGCGGAGCACAGCTCACACTCAGCCATATCACCCTCGACGGCGGCGCCATATGGTCAGGCGAGCCCGATACGACGCTGGAGCGCGGGACGGACAACAGCGGTCTCAAGGCGCATGCTCCGCTGATCACCGTAGAGGGCAGCCTCATCATGAGCACCGGGGCGGCTCTCCAGAATAATGACAATGCGTCCTCTCCCGGCGGCGCCATCTATGTGTCAGCGAACGGCACCATGACCATGTATGACGGCGTGATCGGCAGCAATACCGCCAGTTCCAAGGACAACGGCTATGGCGGCGCCATCTATTCGCAGGCCAAAGGCACCGCGAGCCAGTCCGGTCTGGTGATTGCCGGCGGATACATCTCAGGCAATCAGGCCGCTTGTGCCAGCACGATCTGCCGCGGCGGCAGCATCCAGCTCGACGATGCGGCGCTGACCATCTATGACGGCGCCATCGCTCATAATAAAGGCAGCAGCGGCGGTGGGATCAGCCTGGCTGGCGGGAGCAGTTTGCTCATGAACGGCGGCACCATCGACAGCAATTATGCCTTGGGCGCAGGCGGCGGCATCTATGCTGATTCTGGTGAAGCAGCCAGCTGCTCCATCACCATGAACGGCGGCACCATCAGCCATAACCAAGCCCTTGCCAATGGCGGCGGCGGGATCTATCTATCCCCCAGCGGCACCAGCGCCTGCACCATCACCGGCGGTCTGATCTCGGCCAATACGACCACGACCAACGGCGGCGCCATCTATGTGGGCAAGGATCTCCTGATCATGAGCGGCGGCGCCATCACTGCGGACAATCATGCTGACGGTGACGGCAGCGACGGCTTCTATTTTTACCCCGAGGGAAAAGTGATCCTTTCTGGTCCCGCTGCTGTCAGCGCGCCCTTCAGCCGCAGCGGGCAGGCAGACGATACCAGCCCCCATATCTATATCGCCGGCGGGCTGACAGGACAGATCTTCATCAGACCACACAGCTATGACCAAGGCAGCATCTTAGCCAGCGGCCTATGCAGCCTCCTGGGAAGTTTGTACTGGGATTATCCCCTGGCGGCCAGCGATGCGGCGGCCTTTATGATCGCCCAGGACAGCTTCGGCAGCGCCTATCACGCCGAAGTCGATGCAGCCGCGGATCAGTTAGTCTTAGCAGCCGATGTGCCTCTTCAGCTGACGCTCTCGGCCGATGCGCTCAGCGTGGCCAGAGGGGCGAGCTGCACCATCACCGCTGCGGCCAGCGGCGCGGAGGTCAGCAAAGTGCAGTGGTCTGTCGCCGACGGCCGATCGAGCACCACCCTCCTTTCCACCAATGGCAATGGCTCTGCTGTGCTGAGCATCGGCGCAGATGAGACAGCCCCCAGCGTGACCGTGACTGCTGTCCTTCCGCTGGCAGACGGCACCATGCAGACCAGTCAGGTCAGCGTGGCCGTAGCCGCGGACCTTCCCCCGGCTGAGAATGTGGTGAACGGCCTGACTGCCGCGGCAGCCGCAGCCCCCTCGACCTTTACCGTCAATATCCCTGAGGCGATCCCCCTGACAAGTGAACAAGGGAGCTTCCAGATCCAGGCGCAGGGAAGCGGCGCGGAGGACGTTACTGTAACGGTTGCCAGCAGCGGCGCGTTCACCTTAACAGAAGCCGCTACGCAAGCTACGCTCCCTTATACACTATATCGGGATGTTTATCAAAGCGCTATAACGAATGCTGAGCCTACAGTGGCAGTGCTTAGCAGTTCACAGCCCTCAGCCAGTATCTACTATAAGATCGAGAAGCCCCTCTATGCAGGAAATTATGCCGATACACTCACCTTTACCATTACCCCCAATTGACCAAGAAAGCGAGGAAGAAGCAGTATGAAAAACAGCAAGAGCATCATCGGCCTGATCGTCTTGGCCGTGGTCTTAGTAGCCGCAGGCGTGACGCTGGGCATGAATTGGCACAGCTGGTTCGGCGGCGATACGCCTGCCGCGCAGACAGCAGACAAGCTGCAGGTCGACCCCAATGCCGGAGACTATGTCGCCCCAGAACCAGAGGAGCAGAGCGAGGGCATTGCCATTCCCGGCTGGGGCAGCATCAGCCTCCCCGCAGGCAAGACAGCCGTGTCCGTGGATTTTGCCAATCCTGACGCCAATGCCGATAAGTACTACCTCTCCTTTGAGCTGCGGCTCAAGGATACCGGCGAAGTCCTCTGCACCACCGGCCTAGTGCCGCCGGGCAAAACGATCCAAAATATCACCCTGGCCCGCGCCTTGGATGCCGGCGAATATCCCGCCGTCGTCCATGTCCAGCCCTACACCATGGACGAAGAGCAGACCGCCACCAATAATGCCGATATGGAGACCACTCTGATCGTCAAATGACGACCGGCCGCCTAAAGGTTTATCATATACCACTACTACTACCCACCCATTAAAAGGAGTCGATCATGATGAAAAAGAAAACCTTAGCT
>CABVBB010000357.1 GCA_902496505.1 uncultured Peptococcaceae bacterium | reverse complement strand
AGATCATTTATTCTGCTTGCCATATAATACTATACGTCGTATAATATAGTTAAAGACAATTGAAACAGGAGATGATCGCATGGAATTCCAATTAGGCTCGGCGCTTTTGGACGCTTGCGTTCTGGCCGTGCTGGCGCAAGAGGACTGCTATGGCTACAGCTTGACCGCCAAGCTCAGAGAAGTGGTGGCCATCTCCGAATCCACCCTGTACCCTGTGCTGCGCCGTCTGCAAAAGGACGGGCTCCTCGACACCTATGATCAGCCTTATCAAGGCCGCAACCGCCGCTATTACCGCATCACAGACAGCGGCCGCGCTCAGGCGGCCAGCTACCAGGAGCAGTGGCAGCAGTTTAAAAAACAGATCGATACCCTCTTACAAGGAGCTGAACATGATGACCGCTGAACGATTTTTGAGCAGACTGCGCCAGGAGTTGGCTGATCTGCCCTTTGAAGAACGAGAAGCCGCTCTGCGCTACTACACTGAATATCTGGCCGAAGCAGGGCCAGAGCATGAAGAGGACGCCGTAGAAGCTCTCGGCTCGCCTTTCGATATTGCCAAGCAGCTGCGTCAGGACGCCTTAGCTGCGGCCAAACCTGCTGCACCAGAAGCTAAGCGTACGCGCTTCACCGCCACCCTCTTGGGCAAATGCTGTATCGGCCTGGTCTTTGCTGTACTCCTTTTGGGCATCTGTGTGCTGCTCAGGGATCTGCTTCTGCCGCCCAAGGAGACTGCCCCAACGCCAGGCGGGCTCACTGCCCCGGCACTCAGCGAGACCGTATCAGGAGAAGGCGGTACGCTTTCCCTGCCCTGGTCGGAAAATACCATCACCAACTGGGATATCGATCTGCCCATCGGCTATCTCCATATCGTTCCCGGTGATGCGTATCAATTGGAATTAGGCAGCAAGATCTTGGAGCACACCGATTGTCGTATCGAAAACGGCACGTTGATCATGCGCGACCCCTCCACCACGAAATGGTGGAACGACCTGCGCGATGCGCCGGAATCAGATCTCACCATCACCCTCACCTATCCACAGTCCGCCGAAGATTTGGCTAAAGTATCGCTCAGCCTGGGCATCGGCCCCTCGGACATCAAAGGCCTGCGCTGTGATCAGCTCCTTTTGGATACAGGTGTCGGTGAGATCACGCTGGAAGACATCATCACCGGCGATTTCAGACTGGACAGCGGTGTCGGCGAAGTGACCGGCCATGAGCTGGCCGCTTCCCGCTCGCTTGCCATCGACAGCGGCGTTGGTGAAGTCACCCTCTCCGGCGATTTTCTCGGCCGCTTGATATTAGACAGCGGCGTCGGCGAGATCACGCTCACGCTGGCCCGTCCCCAGTCCGCTTATCACATCACCACTGACAAAGGCATCGGCGAAATTGTTATGGACAGCCGTTCCAGCCTGACGCCCTCACCCCAGCTTCCCGCCGCAGAGAGCGAAAACACCCTGAGCATCGATAACGGCGTCGGTGAAGTGATCCTCCACTTCACGCCCGAACTGTGACGTTCCATACGCTGAAAGGAGGCTTTCCGTGACCGAATCCCGCTTTGCCCCCAATACCTTTGTGACCATTAGCGATCCGCAGTTTGTCCAAAAGGTGCAGGCCAAACTGGCCTCCCTCTCACCCGATCGCCTCAGTCACGCTGAATTTGAAGACCTCATCGCCCAGAAATATCACTGCACGCTTACCAAACACGCACCTGACGCCGACTGCCGTTATGAGCGCTTCACATTTACTTATGATCATTATCAAGTCATCGTTCACTATTCGCCAAAGACCGACTGCGAGACGATCCATGCAGATGTTTATGCGCAAGACAGCGGCCGCCTGCTCATCGAAACAGCTCAGCCGCTGCAGGCAGAACTGCGGCTGCTCTTCGGACTGACTGCGCACGATCTTGCTGCGAAAACGATCGCTTATCAAGCCTACTGCCTCGCTCTGGGCATCCATTTTCTGATCCATTATGATCCCCCATCCTGACAGCAAAAAAGCTGTACCCGCGCATCTCACGGGTACAGCTTTTTTAACGTTTCTCGATAGTGACGGTTTCACATTTTTCTTCCAGCGTCTCGTGTGCCTCTGCGGTAGCCGCTTCGTCGCAGAGCAAGGTGATGCGGTCGCCCGCGCGGATGTGGGTGCTGCCCTTGGGGATGAATTCTTCATCGCCCCGCTGGATCGAGACCAAGAGACAGCTGTCCGGCCAGACGATATCCGCTACCTTGCGTCCCGCTGCTGCCGCACCGTAAAAGACCGTACCATCCACCAATATTTTCTCCCGAGAGGAGATCATGCGGCCTTCTTTCTTATCCTTGAGCAGCCGTCTGAGCAGCTGATCATAGATAGGTCGGCACTGTACCACATCCGGCACCAGATAAGCGAAGAGCGTCACGATGGAGAGCGTGAGCAAATGGGAGAATGAGCCCGTCATTTCGCTGATCAAGATGATGCCGGTGATGGGCGCGCGGACGATCGCCGTGAAATAGCCCGCCATGCCCAGGATGATGAAATTGCCCAGCATCCCGTCTACCGGCCCGAAAATACTGCCCATTACACTGTCATAGATACAGCCGATGATGGCGCCCATGACGAGAAGCGGCAGAAAAATACCGCCCGGCGCGCCAGAGCCGAAGCTGATCATGGAGAAAACAAATTTCACCAAAAGCAGCATACACAATGCGCCCAAAGCCATCTCCCCAGTAGAAATGACTTCGACCAGCGGATGACCGCCGCCCAGCACACTGGGGTACACAAAGCCCAGCACCCCTGCCAAAAGAAAGGGGATCGCCAGCCGCATGAAACGGTACGGCAGTTTTTGATAAAGGTTTTGGCTGAGCGCGATACAGCGGTTATACACTACGCCCAACACGCCCAGCAAAATGCCCAGCACGATGACGTGCCCATACTGCCCCAGCGGCAGCATATAGGGGATATCAAAGGCAAAGATCGGTTTCAAGCCGAAAACGTTCCGCGAGATAAAATCGGCCGTGATAGAGGAGGCCATAGTAGACAGCAGCACCTCCGGCGAAAAATTCTTGTGGATCTCCTCCAGCGAAAACAATACGCCGGCGATCGGCGCATTAAAGGCCGCCGACAGACCCGCGCTGGCGCCGCAGGTGATGAGCAGTTTCTCCTCCGTACGCATCCGGCCGATCATCCGCGAAAATCCTTTGGCCGTCATCGCGCCCAGCTGGATGCTGGGGCCCTCACGGCCCAGCGACAAGCCGCAGCCGATGGAAATGATGCCGCCGATGTATTTCGCCAAAAGTACCCGCCACCAGGTCTCCTTGATCTCGCCCTGCATTTCCCCTTCGACCTGCGGGATGCCGCTACCCGAAATATACGGTTCCTAGCGCAAAAGCAGCGCCACT
>CABVBB010000356.1 GCA_902496505.1 uncultured Peptococcaceae bacterium | reverse complement strand
CGATCGGCGTATTATCATTAACGGGAAGCGCGACTTTTTTATCACTGCTGCTGATCCGTGCGGTACTGAAGAAACGGCTCAGCGCCACATGGTTTTATCGGGGGATGCTCGTTTTGCTGCCGTTCTGGGTCGTGCCAGTCGGCTGGCTGCTGCCCAAAGCTTCATTGATGGAAACAGTGGTCATGCCTCAAAATTTGGCGGCAGAGTGGGGAAATTTCAGCCAGGAGGCCGGACAGGCCCTTGATCTCAGCTGGCTGGGGCTGCTTTATGGAGGGATCGTCAGTCTTTTGCTGGTGCGCTTTGGTGTACAGTATTGGAGACAGCGGCGCAGACTTTTGGCCGACAGCTGGTGTCTGAACGATCCAGAGGATGTATGGCAGTTGGAGAGGCTTTTGACTGAGCACTGGATCAAACGGCCTGTACAGCTGCGGTGCAGTCCTTGGCTGAAAACGCCGGTGCTGCTGGGACTGCACCACTGTACGATCATTTTGCCCAATACAGCTTTGTCCGGCGATCAGCTGCGTCTGGTCCTCGCTCATGAGGTGATCCATTTGAAGCGGCGGGACAATTGGTGGAAAGTAGGCCTGGCGATCCTCCAATGTTTCCATTGGTTCGATCCCGTGGTCTATCTCATGCAGCGGACCTTCGATGAGCTCTGTGAACAGTCCTGCGATGAAGCGGTCGTGAGTCAGCTGAGCGGCCAGCAGCGCAAGCAGTATGGTCAGCTGATCCTGCAGTTCGTGCAGCAGGGACAGGATGTGCCGCAGGGATGCAGCGGTCTCAGCCAAGACAAGACCCTGCTCAAGGAACGCTTGCAGCATATCCTGCAAATACAGCGAAACGGCAGGGGCGCAGGCTGTCTCTTTCTCCTGCTGCTCTGCTTCACCTGCATCACAGGCTGTCAGCTCTCTCCTAAGGTGGATGCGCCACAGCCTGTGATGCAGCAGGCGGAGATCGGCGCAGGCGATGCCCAGCCCGAGGATGAGGGGAATGAGCAGCTGCCGATCGAGACCTTTACTTGGGAGCAGCAGACAGGGGAAAAACGGATAAACTTGTTTATCAATGGCGAGCAGTATCATTTTGAGCTGCTGGAAGATGGCAATGCCATCTGTGGAGATAGTTATCTATCCCATTATATGAATGCTTTGGCCGAACTGCCTAAGGAAGAGGTACCAGAGGATATTTGGACGTTTTTTCATGAATGAGCGTTATACAAAAAAGACTGCTGTCCTGACGGATCGTCAGGGCGGCAGTCTTTTATTTTGGCTCATCTTCTGGATCAGGAATGATCTTGATAAGCTCACAGGGCGTGCAGTTGAGGTAGTGACAAAATTCTTCGATATACTTGAAAGATATGGCCGTCGTTTCGCCGCGAATAATGCGATTGATGTTTCTGGAGGTCAGATTCATACGCTGACAGAGCCAATATTTACTCTTATTATTTTTGGCGAGTAATTCTTCGATACATATTTTGATCATCTTATCGCGTTCCTTTCTGGGTCTGGTGGTGTGCGGCAATTAGGCCAAAAGCTTTTGAAACTTTTGCAGCATCGCTTGAAATTGGGGGAGACTGTGCCAGCGGAGGGCGGAGAAGGCAGCCAGGGTGAGGCGGCTGTCCCGTACCGGCAGGCAGATGATCTCCTCGTCTGCGGGCAGCAGAGCGAGGGAGAAGCCGTCGATGAAGCTTACGGCATGAGAATTCTTGACATAGGCGATCTGAGCTTGGAGGTTGCTGGTCTTGAGCACAGCGTTGAGCTTGAGGGCGGGGATATTTTCGGCAAAGAAGGAATAGATGCGGTTGCCCAGGTCAAAGGCCAGCGGATAGCGGGCATTGTCCAAAAAGAGCTGTTCCAGGTCAAAATCTTCTTGACCGGCAAAGGGGGAATCCTTATGCACCAGTGCATAGAGGCAGTTTTGGGCGAGGGGATAGGTGAGGAAAGTCCGGCCGTACTGCTTTTGGTAATGAGGATCGTTTTGCAGATAGTCGTCAGCAAAGATCGCCAGGCCGAAATCATATTGGCGGGCGGTGATTTTTTGGAAGATGGGCACGGAATGGGATTCCTCTAAAAATTGGACAGCGGCCTCTGGATACTGGCTGGCCAGCTGCAAAAGCGTGGGCAGGAAGAGTCTGCTGCATAAGGGATCGATGGCGACGGCATAGGTCTGCTGCGATGGGGGCTGGCTAGCTTCTAGGGACTGCATCTGTTCGTAGATTTTGAGCAGCGCCTGAGCATTCTGCCAAAAGGCTTCGCCGGCTGGGGTCAATTTTACGCCTCGGCGGTGCCGTTCAAAAAGGGTGATAGAGAATTCTTTTTCCAGAGCGTGGATGATGCGGCTGACGTTTTGCTGTGAGGTATAGAGCTTTTCGGCGGCATGGGAAATGGAGCGGCAGGCTGCGACTTCTTGAAAATAATAGAGATCTTCTGTGCGCATGATGATCTCCTCCGATCTTCGGTCTTTTGCTGCCATTATAGCATATCAGGGAAATATTGTTGAGCTACAATTCTTTTGTGAGGACAGGTGATCTGACCACATAAACGCTTGTTTTACAATCCATAAAAGGTAAGCTATGCTGAAAGCAGAACAATAAGGATCTTGTATAAACAAAGGAGTGGCGAAAATGGCAAAAGCAGAGAGAGCATTGATGATCGGTCTGGACAGTGCAGATGCGGTATTGGTCAAGCGTTTGATCGAGGCAGGCCGCCTGCCGGCTATGCAGCAGGTCATGGAGCAGGGCGTGTCGCAGGAGGATCTGGGCATGGTGGGGGTGTTTCCCACAGTGACGCCGACCAACTGGGCGACGCTGTGCACAGGGGCGTATCCTATCACCCACGGCGTGACGTGCTTCCAAAATCACACCCTAGGCAAATCCCTGGGCATTTTGGAGATGAATTGGGATGCGCGGCGGATGCATGCGGAAGCGATCTGGGAAAAATTTGAGGAAGCGGGCAAACGGAGCATCATGCTCAATTACTGCCAGGCATGGCCCAATCGGGTGCCGGGCAGCCAGAATATTTTTATCGACGGCACAGGGGTGGAGCCTTTCCTGCGCTGTACGGCGGATTTCCAAAAGACGCTGGATTTTGGGGAGAATTGGGAGCAGATGAAGATCATCCCGCACTTTGTGGATCAAAATACGTCTGACTGTGTGGTCTATGGTGATCAGGTGGAAAAATTCGCTGTGCCGGATGGCGATATCAAGGCCGCAGTCCGCGACGGCTTGTTCACCGAAGGCATGCCTATGCTGGAATCTCCGGCCTTTGTGATCATGAATTACAGCCCGGAACAGGCCAGCAAGGATGATGTCATCGACCGCGTCTATTCTCCGCTCAAAGATCCAGTGGGCTGGGCTATTCCTCTGCCGGAAGACGCCCGGGTCTTCGCTTATCCGGTGAA
>CABVBB010000355.1 GCA_902496505.1 uncultured Peptococcaceae bacterium | reverse complement strand
AAGCCGTGGGACTGGTGTTAGCAGGGCGGGTGCAGGTGGCGTTCACGGAAGCGGGCGGCGAGCGGACGCTGATCACTGAGGCGCGGCCGGGCGATATTTTTGCGGAGACCTTTGCCTGTGCGCCGGGCGCGCACAAAGTATTGCCCGCTGCGGTGACTGCGGCATCGGACAGTGTGGTGCTGCTGATGGATTATCAGCGCATCATCACCGTCTGTCCTTCCGCCTGCACCTTTCACAGCCGATTGATCGAAAATATGCTGGCTGTGCTGGCGGATAAAAATTTGCTGCTGAATCGCCGCTTGGGTCATTTGGCCAAGCGCACCACCCGGGAAAAACTGCTCTCCTATCTGCACGAACAGGCGCAGCTGGTGGGTAGTCCGTCCTTCGATATCCCCTTTGACCGACAGGAACTGGCCGATTATCTGGGCGTAGAGCGCAGCGCCATGAGCGCCGTGCTCTCTAGGCTGCAGGCAGAGGGCGTGCTGGAAACGCAGCGAAACCATTTTGTATTGAAGGAAAAATAATGCATAAGCAGAGGAGACATTTTCGGATAGAGAACTTCTATCGGGGGATGTCTTTTTTTAACGCGCGGCTTCAGGAAAAGTTTGCGCAGAGACCAAAAGAAGAGCCAAAAATAACGTGCAGAAATTATTTTGCGAAAAGGTGTTGCATTTTATAGTTTTCTGTGATAGTCTATTACTCGTTGTTAAATGTCCGCGAGACATAGACAAATATCTCTGGAGAGTCTCTCGATAGTAGAGCGCCGAAGGTGTACCACAGATGCATCGAGCATTTGTGAATCTCTCAGGCAAAAGGACAGAGCATAGACGATAGGGGCAGCTGACTGCTCTTAGCGCGATGTTCACTCTTCGGAGAGCTGATGGCAAGTGGATCAGCTCTTTATTTTTTTACACAAGCAATAGACAAAAAAGAGGAGGAGAATGGAAAGATGTTGGAATTGGTCAAAGAAGCGAATAGTGTACTATGGGGGCCGGTGCTGTTGTTACTGCTCTGCGGCACAGGAATTTGGTATACCTTTCGGCTGAAATTTATTCAGGTGAGAAAATTTGGCGAGGGCTGCAAACTGGTCTTCGGTCACATGAAATTTAATGGTGAAAAAGGTAAGCATGGTGAAATGACGCCCTTTCAGTCGCTGACGACTGCTATTGCAGCGCAGGTCGGCACGGGCAATCTGACTGGTGCAGCGACTGCTTTGATCTCCGGCGGCCCGGGAGCGATCTTTTGGATGTGGATCAGCGCCTTTTTTGGTATGGCGACGATCTACGCCGAGGCGACTTTGGCGCAGACCTTTAAGACGACGACACCGGACGGCGAAGTAACAGGCGGCCCGGTCTATTATATCCGCCAGGCGTTCAAAGGCACGTTCGGCAAAATTTTGGCCGGGGCGTTTGCCGTATTTATCATTTTGGCGCTGGGCTTCATGGGCAATATGGTGCAGTCCAATTCCATCGGCAGTGCTTTTGCCGAAGTGTTCGCTGCCCGCGGCGTTACGCTGCCGCCGGTCATCATCGGCATTTTGCTGGCCGTGTTTGCAGCCTTCATCTTTATCGGCGGGACCAAGCGTCTGGCCGCTTTCGTTGAAAAGGTCGTGCCCTTTATGGCAGCGCTTTATGTCATCGGCGGTCTGGTCCTGATCGTGATGAATATCACCCATATCCCGCACGTATTGGAAATGATCGTTGTCTGCGCGTTCAAGCCCAGCGCGATGCTCGGCGGTGCGGCCGGTATCGGCGTTCAGCAGGCTATCCGTTATGGTGTGGCCAGAGGGCTGTTCTCCAATGAAGCTGGTATGGGTTCCACTCCGCACGCTCATGCCCGCGCTACAGCCAAAAATCCGCATGAGCAGGGTCTCACTGCTATGATCAGCGTGTTCATCGATACCTTCGTCATCTTGAACATGACCGTATTTGCCGTCTTATCCACTGATGCGCTTTCCACCGGCAAGGGCGGCATCGCGCTGACTCAGGCCGCCTTTACCACTGCTTTTGGCAGCTTCGGTGATATTTTCGTAGCGGTCTGCCTGTTGTTCTTCGCGTTTTCCACCATTTTGGGCTGGCATTTCTTCGGCGCGGTCAACGTCAAGTATCTCTTCGGCGAAAAAGCCGTCAAGATCTATTCGACCATTGTGGTGATCTTCGTCATCGTGGGCTCGACGCTCAAAGTCGATCTGGTCTGGGAACTGTCGGACTTCTTCAATGGCATGATGGTCATCCCCAATGCGCTGGCCTTATTAGCCTTGACTGGCGTAGTGGTCAAAAGCTGCAAGATCCACAGCGCAGAACTCCCTGCTGGCGAGCAAAAAATAGAATCTTGATAGGAAGATATACGGCGCGGCTGATCATTCAGCTGCGCCGTTTTTGGCTTGTGTATTGGGGCAAAAAAAGAGAGCCGTACGTCACTTTTGGCGTACGGCTCTGTGCATTTCTACTGGGCGTCCTGCGTGTAGCGGGCAAAAGTATAGCCTGCGGCACGGGTGTCGTCGATGAATTGGCCCATGATCTGAGTATTGGTCTTGCTGACGGCATGCAGGAGATAGATGGCGCCGGGGTGGGAGCGTTTGGCGAGAGTGGCCAGCGCTTCTTGGGGATCGGGCTGGTCATCAGTGACCCAGTCGCGGTAAGCAAAGCTCCAGAAGACGCTGCGGTAGCCCATCTGCTGCACCAGCGCCAGGGACTGTTCGCTGAAGATCCCCGCTGGGTAGCGGAAAAGATACATATCGTAATCAAAATGCTCTTTGACATATTGGTGCAGCTCGCTGATCTCGGCGGCCTGCTTTTCTAAGGACAGCGAAGGCATGCCGGCGGAAGGATGGGTGACGCTGTGACTGCCGACTACATGGCCTTCATCGATCATCCGCTGGACCAAGTCGGGATTTTGTTTGACATACGGCATAGTGACAAAGAAAACGGCGGGGCAGTTTTTTTCCTTGAGCACATCCAAAATGTCTGCGGTGTAGCCGTTTTCATACCCCTCATCGATGGTGAGGTAAACATTTTCGGTGTTGGCCTTGATGAAGTCCGCATCATATTGGCCGTACTTTTCCTGATAGGCCACAGGCGATTCGGGACGGCCTTCTTTATTCATGCGGGTGCCAGGCCCCCAGCCGCTGGAAGTATTGTCCAGCTTGGCAATAGCGGCGAGATCGGCTTGCAGGCCAGGGATATCGTAAGGCTCTGTGATCGCAGGCGGATCGTTGGGAAGCTCCGCAGGCGTGATCACGGGCATGGCGGCGGATGTGATGCCGCTCATGAGCAAAAGGGCCAATAATTGACTGTACATGATGGTCAGCTCCTTTGGTCGAATATGCGATGGATAGACGTAATATCGAATGAGAGGACCCCTGCTGTGCGCGGGGCTATGAGAAAATTATAGCATTTTTGTAAAGA
>CABVBB010000354.1 GCA_902496505.1 uncultured Peptococcaceae bacterium | reverse complement strand
AGTTGATCGTAACGTCTTGATTAGTCCAAGTATATCATTCCAAGAAACATAAGGGAACTACAACCTGCAAAACGGATTTGACTTCAGCGCAAGTAGTATATCATTCCAAGAAACACAAGGGAACTATAACCCGTGTTACCTACCGGGGTTTACAGCATGGTATATCATCCTGTGAAACGTAAGTGACCCTTTACAACGGGAATGTTTTTCTATACCACTCCCAAAGTTCTTCTGTGGTGTTGATCGTTTTGGCTATGACTTCACCATTTCCGACTGCTTGACAAAGGTGCTGGCGGAAGTCTTGGATCGTGACTTCTCGGAATATCCAGAGGCCGTTTACCCATGCGCCCTCCTGTTCGAAGGCTTCAAAGGCAAAGCCGTTTTCGTATTCCTCGACTAATTTTCCGTGGATCATATGGCCGCGGTTGGTGTCGTAAAACATCAGGGTGTCGTTTTTGATCTGCACTTGCAGTGCTAACTGCACACCGTCTTTACGCCACGGTGTTTGGTCTATATTGTACAAGGCTTTGCTGTTTGGCTGCATCTGTCACCACCTTTTTCAAGGAGTTGATGAGTATGGTGTTTTCCTCTGTTAGCGTATCACCCGGCAGCGGCTGTTGTCAAGCGGTGCGTGTGCAAAAACCTTGCCTAAAATCATTGACAAGCGGGCGTTGGTGGTGTATCCTAACTTTAATTGAAGAGTGCAGAACACGATGATAAGGAGCAGTACCTTTGGTGCTTTTTCAGAGAGCCGGCGGTTGGTGTGAGCGGGCAGAGTGCGAGGGGAATTTCCGCCTTGGAGTGGGGTATGACGAATACCATCGGTCGTAAGACCGTTACAAATGTTGAGTTGGCGATGGAGATCATCGCAATTTGGGTGGCAACGCGGCTAATAACCGTCCCTTTTTGGTAAGGGACGGTTTTTTTGTGGGCAAAATGGCCATATGCGGCTCATCGTAAAAAGTCAAGACTTGACAAAAATAAATAAAGCAGGATGAAGGGGAGATGAGGAAAGTGAAGATTTTGATTGGAGAACCCATTGCGCAGGAAGCAGTGGCCCAGATGCGGGCCGGCGGCGCTCAGGTGGACAGCTTGGCTCAGCTGGGCGGAGGCTCTCCGGAAGAGATCATCGATCAGTACGAGGGTCTGGTCGTGGGGCAGATGATGCAGGTGGACGATGCTTTGCTGGCACGGGCGAGCAAATTGGCCGTGATCGGCAAGATCGGCAAAGATACGTCGAATATCGACATGGCGGCGGCTACTCGCGCGGGTATCGCCATCGTCAATACCAGTCAGGGCGTGTCGGCATCTTTGGCGGAATATAATATTTTGGCCATGCTCACGTTGGCGCGGCTGGGCACGGACAAGGGGCAGCTGGGCCGCGAGCTCAAGGGTAAGACCTTGGGCATCATCGGTCTGGGCAATGTGGGCGCGCAGGTGGCTAAGCGGGCCAAGGCATTTGATATGCGTGTGATCTGCTACGATCCGTCAGTCAGCCGGGCGCGGGCCATGGTCTGCGAAGTGGAGCTGATGGATCTGGTGGATGTGCTGGTGCTCAGTGATTTCGTGACCATCCATGTGCCGCTCAATGAAGAGACGCGGGGCCTGATCAATAAGGACAATCTGTCACTGATGCGGCAGGGGGCTTTCTTGGTCAATACGGCTGAGCCGGAGGTCTGCGATCTGGATGCAGTGGTACAAGCCTTGGCCGAGGGCCGCTTGGGCGGCGTGGCAATGGATTTCCCCGGCGGTCACGAGGCGGCACGGGAGAAGCTGGCCGCTTCGCCGCGGGCCATCATCACGGCCAATCAGGCAGCAGCCACGGCAGAAGCACGGGTCGGCACAGCGCAGGAGGTCGTAGCAGAAATGCTCACCTACTGCCAGACTGGCTACAGCAAAAACGCCATCAATATCCCCCTGCTGAAGGAAAGCCAGCGCAATGCTATGCAGAGCGCACGGCGTCTGGCGCTGACTTTGGGCGATTTTATTGGTCAATTGGTGACAAAACCTTTGGAGACCGTCACAATCACTTACTGCGGCGATATGGCATCTTATGACGAAGCGCCGCTGACCCAATGGGCGCTTCTGGCGCTCTTGGGCCACGTGACCACTGATAAGATCAATTACGTCAATGCGTCTGCCTGGGCTAAGGAACAGGGGATCAGCGTGAATGTCCGTCAGGACGCGGAGCGCGGTGATTATCAGAGCTCCATGCGTATAGAAGTCACTTCCGGCGGCGAGACTAAGCTTATCGCCGGCCAGATCCGCTCCGGCGGCGAGCTGCGCCTGATCCAGATCGACGGCTTCGCTATGGATACCCGTCCAGAGCCCCATTTTCTCCTGATCCCTCACGAGAATAAGCCGGGCATGATCGGCAAGGTGGGCACGGTGCTGGGGCAATACGATGTCAATATCTCCGGCATGGTGGTCGGCCGCCAGCAGGCGGAGGATCATCAGGTGGCCATGATGGTGATGACCATCGCTCAGCCTGTTTCGGATGAGGTGCTGACAGCCCTTGGTGCCACCGAAGGCATCCTGGACGTTCAGAGCATAGACTTACAAAGGATATAATAACTTCAATCATATAAGGAAAAGGTGATAATCATGTTGGATATCAAAATCGTGCGGGCCAATCCGCAGGCTGTCATCGACGGCATGAAAAAAAGAGGCATGGACTTGGATCTGACCGAATTCCAGACGCTGGATGAAAGCCGCCGCAAATTGCTCGTCGAGGTCGAAGAGTTGAAAAATCGCCGCAATACCGTTTCCAAAGAGATCGGCCGCATGAAAAAAGCTGGCGAGAACGCAGATGATATGGTAGCGGAAATGGGCAAAGTCGGCGATGAGATCAAAGCCATGGACGAGGAATTGCGCGTCATCGAAGGCAAGCTTAACGACATCATGCTCTCTATCCCCAATATTCCTGACGCGACGCTGCCCGTTGGCGGCGAGGATGATTACCGCGTAGAGCGTACTTGGGGCGAACCCAAGCAGTATGATTTCGAGCCGCTGGCTCATTGGGACATCGGCGAAGGCTTAGACATTTTGGATTTTGAGCGCGCGGCCAAGGTCACTGGCGCACGCTTCACCTTCTACAAAGGCATGGGCGCGAAGTTAGAACGGGCGCTGATCTCCTTCATGCTTGATCTGCACACCACGGAGCATGGCTATGTGGAATTGATCCCGCCGTATATGGCCAATGTGGCCAGCATGACCGGCACCGGCCAGCTGCCCAAATTCGCTGAGGATATGTTCAAGCTGGAAGGCTTGGATTATTACCTCATCCCAACCGCTGAGGTACCAGTGACCAACTATTACCGCGACGAAATTTTGGACGAAAAAGATCTGCCCATCAAGCACTGCGCTTTCTCGCCCTGCTTCCGCGCTGAGGCCGGCTCGCACGGCCGCGA
>CABVBB010000353.1 GCA_902496505.1 uncultured Peptococcaceae bacterium | reverse complement strand
CATGCTATACAGATATCCGCATCTTGATTATAATGGAGAAAACCATTTCATCACAAAGGAAGTCAGCCTCATGCCCAAGATCAATCCCTATGCTGTCCTTATCATCGCCGTGCTCGGCGTCTCTGTCTCCGCTATTTTCGTCCGCTTCACCGTCGCCCCGCCGGAGGTCGTCGCCTTTTATCGGCTGCTCTTTACACTTTTGATGACTTTGCCTATGGTCCTCGGCACCAAGCGTTATCAATGGTCCAAGATCACGCGCCGTGATGTGCTGCTGATCTTTTTGTCCGCCTTATTTTTGGCGCTGCACTTCACCACTTGGTTTGCCTCACTGCGCTTGAACCAGCGTCGCCAGCTAACTATTTTGGTCAACACCCAGCCCTTCTTCGTCATCCTCTTCGGCCTGCTCATCTTCAAGACGCCTGTCAGCCGCAAGACGCTCCTAGCAGTGCTCTGCGCCGTCTTTGGCACGCTGCTGCTGAGTTGGGGCGATTTTTCCCTAGGCGGCACCAGTTTGTACGGCGATGCTTTAGCGTTGATCGGCGCTGTTTTTATCGCTATCCATTATCTCTTCAGCAGCTGTCTGCGGCAAAGACTGGACACCGTGCCTTACACCACGCTCTTGTATGGCTTCTGCGCCCTTATCCTGGCCGTCATGGTCCCTATAAACGGTGCCTCCTTCGTCGGGCATCCGCCGCTTGACTACCTCATGTGTGCAGCGTTGGCTTTTTTCAGCACCATCTTGGGCCATACGCTCTTCAGCTGGTGCATGAAATATCTGCCCGCCTCCGCCGTTTCTCTCTCCGTACTGGGTGAACCCGTGCTGGCCGCTGTCATCGCCTATTTTCTTTTTGACGAAAGTTTTACTTTTGGACAGCTGATCGGCAGTCTCATCGTCCTCGTCAGCATCTTTGGCTACCTATGGGAAGAAAATAAGCAGCATGCGCCAAATTGAGCCTTTTCAAATGCGCTTAAGTAGCGTACAATGAAAGTTAACTTCAGAGCGATACGCTGGGGGAGCCTCTTTGAGGCTGAGATTGCGCGATGCGCTAAACCCTCTGAACCTGATGGTGAGACAAACACCCGTAGGGAAGTGTCCGATTGTCAGCGCGCTATGCTTCTGACAGCTGGTCCATCCGGTTCTCTCCCTTTTTTCGAGAGCCTGATGGATTTTTTTATTGTTCACTTTTTATAGCTAAAGGAGACGACTTATGCACTATACCACACAAATGGATGCCGCCAAGCGTGGCATCATTACCCCAGAGATGACCACAGCTGCGGCCAAAGAAAATATGGACGCTGACAAATTGCGCCAGCTGATCGCTCAAGGCCTGGCCGTCCTGCCAGCCAACAAAAAACACACCAGCCTGGACCCGCAGGCCATCGGCCAAGGATTACGCACCAAGATCAACGTCAACCTCGGCATTTCCAGAGACTGCTACAATATCGAACAAGAGCTGCAAAAAGTACAGACCGCTATCGATATGAAAGCCGAAGCCATCATGGATCTGAGCAGCTACGGCAAAACACGCGAATTCCGCGAAAAGCTCATCGCCATGAGCCCCGCTATGATCGGCTCAGTGCCTATGTACGATGCTGTGGGGTTTTTGGACAAAGAGCTCAAAGACATCAATGAGCAAGAGTTTTTGGACGTCATTCGCCAGCATGCTGCTGACGGCGTGGACTTCATCACCATCCATGCCGGACTGACCAAGCGTATCGCTGACAAGGTCAAAGCCGATCAGCGCCTCACCCATATCGTCAGCCGCGGCGGTTCTCTCCTCTTCGCCTGGATGGAATTAAATCAAAAAGAAAATCCGCTCTACACCCATTTCGATGAGATCCTAGATATTTGCGCCGAATACGATGTCACCCTGAGCCTTGGTGACGCCTGCCGCCCCGGCAGCCTGCGCGACGCCACAGACGGCGTTCAGATCGAAGAACTGATCAATTTAGGCGAGCTGACTCTCCGCGCCTGGGAGCGCAATATCCAAGTCATGATCGAAGGCCCCGGCCACATGGCCCTCAATGAGATCGAAGCCAACGTCGTTTTAGAAAAACGTCTCTGCCACGGCGCACCCTTCTACGTTCTCGGGCCGTTAGTCACCGACGTTGCGCCCGGCTACGATCATATCACCAGCGCCATCGGCGGTGCACTGGCTGCTGCTAAAGGCGTCGATTTCCTCTGCTATGTCACACCAGCTGAGCATCTGCGCCTCCCTAACCTCGAAGATATGAAAGAAGGCATCATCGCCGCCAAGATCGCTGCTCACGCCGGCGACATCGCCAAAGATATTCCCGGCGCCCGCCAGTGGGATGATCAAATGAGCCAAGCCCGTGCTGATCTAGATTGGGACACCATGTTCGATCTCGCTATCGACAGTGAAAAAGCCCGCCGCTATCGTGCGGAATCCACCCCTGAGCATCAGGACAGCTGCACCATGTGCGGCAAAATGTGCTCCATGCGTACCGTCAAAAAGATCATCAATAACGAAGACCTCAACCTGATGTGATCATATTTTTCGCCAGCGGCCCGACTCACCTTTGCAGCCAAGCCGCTGGCATTTTTATTTTGCACAGCCTAATACACAAAACGCCCGTTCTTATAAGCGGCCTAATGTCTACGAATCCGATCTCGTTTTTTTATAATTATCCCCTGTTGCAAGCGATTTATCCCCAAGCCCTTACTGTATAGCCTATTTTGCCGGCAATCGTTCAAAAACCCTCTGTTTTAGCGGCTAAAACTGTACTTATCAACAGACTTATCCACATTTACCCTCAGTTATCCACACTTCTGTGCACAACCTGTCCACATAAGTCCCCGACCTTACACACAAAACATTCTTGATTCCGCGCCTTTTATCCACAGGCTGCAGCACAAAATTGGCCCCTTGTTTTTTCATCGCTCGCTTCCTATACTGGTATTATGACACACATTTCACGAAAGGAGTTTTTACCGCTATGCAGCTTTTCTGGACAACGCTCTGTGTTGGCTTAGGCGGTGGTATTGGCGCCATGCTGCGCTACCATATCACGCTGGCCGCCAACCGTTTTCTTGGACTGACCTTTCCCTTTGGCACCCTCATTGTCAACCTCCTTGGTGGATTTGCTATCGGCTTCCTGCTCGCTCTAGCTCAAAGCACCGCCTGGCTCGATACCGATCACCGCGCCTTCCTGATCACTGGCCTCCTCGGCGGCCTCACCACCTTCTCCACCTTTAGCGCCGAATCCATCACCCTTCTCACCGGCGCTCAACCCTGGCTGGGCATTTTGAATATTGCTGCCAACCTCTGCGGCGCCCTCCTCGCCGTCATCATCGGCCGCAGCCTCTGCCTGCACATATTCTAAATCATCGCACCATCCGTTCACTTTATGGGCTGTAAATAAAGCCCCCTTCTTTAAAAATCCCCATACCAAAA
>CABVBB010000352.1 GCA_902496505.1 uncultured Peptococcaceae bacterium | reverse complement strand
GCAGAGCTCCTGCGCATCAAGCAGATGGTCGAGTACAGCCAAAAGCACCGGCCTATGCTGGTGCTCATCGATGAGATCTTTAAGGGCACCAATTCCGCAGACCGTTTGGTCGGAGCCAAGGCTGTGATCACCCAGCTGGCAAAACCTTGGTGCATCACCTTAGTCTCCACGCATGATTTTGAGCTGTGCGATCTGGACAAGGATCCGGTGGTCAAGGCGGTCAACTATCATTTCTCCGAATACTATGTGGACGATCAGATCCGGTTCGATTATTTGATGCAGCCTGGCCGCTGCCAGACGACCAATGCTAAGCAGCTGATGCGTATGGCCGGTCTGCTGTGAAGCCATGCTAAAGAGAGAACAACTACTTAAGATAAAGGGCATCAAAGCGTCCCTGACGGTCGGCTTTGGTGTATAGGTGAACAAGCATGTTTTATGATTATGCAAAAATCAATGTCAAAGCCGGTGACGGCGGCAATGGCATCGTCGCCTTCCGTCGGGAAAAATACGTGCCGATGGGCGGACCGGCTGGCGGTGACGGCGGCAACGGCGGTTCCATCATTTTGAAGGCTGATGAAGGGCTGCGGACGCTGATCGATTTCCGCTACAATACCCATTACAAAGCTGACCGCGGTGAGCACGGTCAGGGCAGCAGCATGCACGGCCGGAGCGCCGGGGATAAGGTGCTCTTAGTGCCTATCGGCACGGTGGTGCGCGATGCCGAGACCAATACCGTATTGGCCGATCTGACCAAGCCAGGCCAAAGTGTGGTGGTGGCTAAAGGCGGCAAAGGCGGCCGCGGCAACACCCATTTCGTCAGCTCCACCCATAGGGCGCCGACGCTGGCTGAAAACGGCGACAAAGGCGAGGAACGCTGGATCACATTGGAGCTCAAGCTGTTGGCTGACGTCGGCTTGGTAGGCTTCCCCAATGTGGGCAAATCCACCATCATTTCCCGCGTTTCTGCCGCTAAGCCCAAGATCGCCGATTATCATTTCACCACCATCACGCCTAATCTGGGGATGGTGAAGGTGGACGAGGGCAAGAGCTTCGTCATGGCCGATATTCCTGGTCTGATCGAAGGCGCTGCTGAGGGTGCTGGTCTGGGACACCGTTTCCTGCGCCATACGGAGCGGACAAGGGTACTGGTCCATGTGCTGGATATCAGTGGTTCAGAAGGACGCGACCCATTGGAAGATTTTGCGATCGTCAATGAGGAACTGGGCAAATACAATGCCCGCCTGTTGGAGCGTCCTATGGTCATCGCTGCCAACAAGATGGATATTGCTGATGGGGATGAGCAGCTCAAACGCTTGCAGGAAGCTCTGCCGGAGTATGAGATATTCCCCGTATCCGCGGCTACTGGCGAAGGCTTGAAACCGCTGATCTATCGGCTCAGCGATCTTTTGGACGAGGTCGGTTTTGAAGAGGTACAGCCGGTGGAAGAAGAGGAGATGAAGATCACCAAGGTCGAAGACAAGCCCAAATTTGTCATCGAACGGGATATGTCCGGCAATTTTGTGGTCTCCGGTCCGGAGATCGACCGTCATTACAATCGGACGCAGTTTGAAAACGATGATGCCATGTCACGTTTCTTACAGATCGTCGAATCCATGGGTGTGGTGGATGCTCTGCGCAAAGCAGGCGCCAAAGACGGCGACACCGTCCGCATTCACGAGATAGAATTTGATTTTATGGATTGATCCTTTTAAACAGAGCCAAAGGCCGCTGTCATGTCGAACGAGATGACAGCGGCCTTTTTGCATGGGCAGAAAGTTTTCGCAAAAAATTTGAGTAAACGCAGAAAATGGGGTAAAATTTTATTGTGAAGTGTGTTACAATAGAAAATAAAGTGGCAGTGCAGTTAAGCTGCCGTGAACAGAGGAGATTGGGATTATGCGGGAGTATTATGCCGAGATAGATTTTGATGCTTTCTGGGAAACGGAGACAGGCGGAGAAGAACTGACCGAGGCTATGGTCGCTGAGGCAGAGAACAGCTTGGGCTATAAGCTGCCCAAAGCCTATGTAGCACTTTTGAGCAAGCAGAACGGCGGCCGGGTGCAAAAACGCATTTTTCCCACGGATATACCGACCTCTTGGGCGGAGGATCACGTGGCGATAACTGATATTTGCGGCATCGGCGGACGCTATAGTTTGTTAGGGGTAGACGGCAGTGAGTCCTTTATCCAAAAATGGGGCTATCCGGCTATTGGCGTGGTCATCGGCCATACACCTTCCCCCAGCCATGACGCTATCATGCTGGATTACCGCGCCTGCGGCATCATTGGCGAACCGAGAGTGGTGCATGTGGACATCCATACAGCAGACAAGCCGATCATCACGCCCTTAGCTGTGGATTTTGAGACCTTTATCCTGGGGCTTCGGGATGAGGAAGAATGGTACGATGACGAGGACGATCTCGACAGCGATTATGATTACGATGATTATGAGGATGACTGAGGACGCTTCGGGCGCAGGGATTCCTCTGACAGCCGGGTACGACAGATGCCCGGCTGTTTTTTAGTCTATAAGGAGGTGGGGAGATGACGGGCTATTATGTGATGACCTTGCTGTCTGCGGCGATCATATTGGTGGCCCTGCGGCTGGTCAGCAAACGGCACCGCTGTGAAAAAGTGACGAATCTGGCGCTTTTTATGCTGGCCTTTATGTGTGCTATCGATTGGCAGGTCGTGGGTGATATGGATCATAAGGTCAAGGTCTTTTGGATCATTGCGCTGATCATCGCCGGCGGGGTGCTGGTGTATGATGCTTCCAGCCCCAAGACATATTATTATCTCAAAGATTTTCAGGTGCGCAGCGACGAGCATCGTTTGGCTCTGGAGCGAGCACTGCGAAGCTTTGCAGAGACAGAACTGCCGCCAGGGGCGTCCGTGCACATGGATTATCGGCTGATCACTATGGAAAACGTGCCCCCTCAGCAGACGAAAGCCTGCCTGAAACTCATCAATGACTACATCGATGAGCACGACTGCTCAGATATCAAGGATTGGCGGATGATGATCTTGATCGCCGCCACACTGCAATTGATCGCTGTTTTGGCGATGCTGATCTATCATTTATTTAACGGATAAAAAAAACTGTTCTTTTTCGGCAACCTGTATTATAATGAGACGTGGGTTTGAACAAAAAAAGTGGAGGGATCCCCAAAATGAAAAAAAGACATGTCGTATTATCAGCAGCACTGATCGCTATGCTGGCCTTGACTGGCTGCGGCGGCAAAGATCAACAGCAGCAAGCACCAAAAGCCATGACAGCAGAAGAGATCATCACAGCTTCCAATGAAGCGATGAATGATCTGGACAGCTATGGCTTTACCATGAACATGGATATGCAGATGGACATGAAAGATCAAGGTTCTTTGGATATGGAGATGGTCAGCAAAGCTGAGGCTGTCCTCAAAC
>CABVBB010000351.1 GCA_902496505.1 uncultured Peptococcaceae bacterium | reverse complement strand
AATGACTGCCAGCTGAGCATTTTGGAATGGCTGCGTCAGTATACGCCTAAGGACAACACCGAGACTTATCTGCGCGGCTTTTTGGGACGGATGCTCTTCTCCGGCGACGATGTGCTCAAGCCTGTCAATGTCCTCTCCGGCGGTGAGAAGGTCCGCTGCATGTTTTCCAAAATGATGATGTACGGTGCCAATGTTCTGGTCATCGACCAGCCAACCAACCATTTGGATCTGGAATCCATCACCGCAGTCAACAACGGTTTGATCGAGTTCAAGGGCATCATCCTTTTTGCCTCCCACGACCATCAATTCGTCCAGACAGTGGCCAACCGCATCATGGAATTTACTGAGCAGGGCTTATTGGATCGTCCGGGCACATATGATGAATATTTGCAGTGGAAGAAAGAAAACGCCATCAAATAAGCTGAACACGGTTCGTCAAAGGAGCGGATGAACATGAAAAAGAAAGTCGTACTGCTGGTCTTAGGACTCTTGTGTCTCTTGGCGCTGCCAGCCTGGGGCGCAGGAGAGGATATCCAGCTAATGATCAATGGCACGCCAGTCCAGCCGGAACAGCCGCCGGTGCTTTTAGAGGATCGGGTCTATGTGCCCATGCGGTATGTCGGTGAATATCTGGGCGCGCAGGTAGAATACATTGCTGCCACAGAAGCAGACAGCGCCCATGTCCGTATGGTGAAAAAGCTGGGCGAAGGCATAGTGGAGCAGGTGACGATGTATTACGGCGAGCATGAGCTTGCTGTGCGCTACACCATTGATGGTGAGGATTATAATCTGACACAGACAGCACCACAAACCATGACTTTGATCAACGGCGTCAGCTATGTACCGCTCAGAACGGCTGGCGAGACGCTGCACTGCTACGTTCAGTGGCAGGGCGATACGCGGACCGTGACAATCACTGAGCAGACCGTAGAAAAAGCCGCACTTTTGCAGACCATCAAGGCGCAGCAGAAGGAGACCTCAGCAGATGATTTGGCGAAAGATACCGATGCGCTCAAGGCTTCGGCCGATGAAGCCAAGGATCAGGCGGAGAAGCTCAAACAAGAGATCGAGGAGCTGGAAAATAATCAGCTCGTCAAGGATCTGCAGGACAAAAAAGACAGCGGCCAGCTGGAGGAAGACAAAAAACAGCTGGAAGCCGATAAAGCCAAGCTGGAATATTGGGAGCAGGAATTCAAACGTCTGCAGGAAGAGCTGGAGAAATGAGCGGCGAGAATTGGCGAAAAGTCTTTCCCTGCGGTGACCGATCTGGCTGGTATGTGCCCATAGGAACAGATCAGGCGCAGACAGCGCCGCTGGTGCTGCTTTTGGCCGGAGACTATTCAGAGCCGCTGCTTACTGAGGTGCAGACACTTTTGCAGCCAGCCTTGGCCCAGCAGAAGCTGCCGCCTTTTTGGCTGGCCGGACTGGAACCGGTGGAGTGGGATCGGGATTATTCGCCGTGGTATGGCGAGGATACGGCTGCGGGCCGCGTCTTTGCCGGAGAGGCTGATCAGTATGGCGAACGCTTGATGACGGCATTATTGCCGCAGCTGCGCCGTCATACTGCGTCAACGGGCGAGGTATACGGGCTGGGCTATTCGCTGGGCGGCTTAGCAGCGCTTTATTTCCACAGCCGTTATGCGTGGGCAGGCTGCGGCAGCTGCTCCGGTTCCTTTTGGTATCCAGGCTGGCTTGATTATCTCGCAGAACATTTGCCCGGCGGCAAAGTCTATCTCAGCTTGGGCGGCAAAGAAAAAAACACACGCCATCCCCTCATGTGCCATATCGAGGAGGACACGGCTGCGGTGAAAAAATTGCTGGCGCCGCACGCGCAGGTGACCTTCGTTCACGAGCCAGGCGGCCATTCGCATCAGATCGCTCAGCGCCTGTCTCATGCGTTGGCATGGCTGCTCGCTTAGAACAGAAAACGTCGTTTCTATCCCGAAGCGGCGTTTTTTGTTATGTGAAATTTTTATAAGCCTGCCGAATGGTGGCGGCAAGCGGTATAGCAGGTTTGGATGAAGCGAAATAGACAGATCACAGGAATTCAAGCCTTGATTTTAAAGGATTATCCGCTATACTAAGTAAAGCACGTGTTCGAGAAAAAGGAGGAAGCAGCATGAAAAATAAAAAGCGTCTATCCATGCTTTTGACAGCGCTGGGACTTTTGGCTGTGATGATGGTCATCGCCTTTGCTGTCGGTCTTTCCTGGGGCAGCCGCAGCGATCATCAGGCGATCACCAGCCATGTCCTGGATCAGAAGCTCCAGGAGATCGGCGAGCTGGCCACAGTGGAGTACCATTATACCAACATGGGTAAATTTGAAAATCAGCTGGATTTCTACGGCTGGGCAGTGCCGCTGACCAAGAAGAGCTTCATCGTGTCTTATGACGGCGTGATCAAGGCAGGCGTCGATATCAGTCAGGTTGCCAGCGATGTGCGCCAAAATGAAGTGGTCATCACCCTGCCGGAGCCAAAGATATTATCCCATGAGATCGATTTTGGCACGCTTACCGTTTATGACGAGACCCGCAATATTTTTAATCCCATCAGCATCACCGATTATCAGCAGTTTTCGCTGGATCAGCAAGCACAGATGGAGCAAAGAGTCATCGAAGCAGGCTTATTAGAGGAAGCGCGCAGCAAGGCTGAGCGGGCCATGACGCAGCTGGTGCATTTGCTGCCGTCGGCTGATGAGCTCACCGTGACGGTGCATTGGACCAAATAAGATAGACCCTGCTCATGGCTCGGATAAAAAAGGCCATCATTAGCGCTGGCAGAGTTTGGGTAAGTAGCAAAAGACAGCGTCAAGACGCGATGATATTGGAAAGGGATGACAGCAATGGAGGTAATCAAGCGCGATGGGTCATTAGTACCCTTCGATAAAACAAAAATTTCGGCGGCGATCATCAAAGCGATGAAAAGCACCGACAAAGGGGTAGACACCCAGCTGGCGGAACATATCGCCGATCAGGTAGAGGGTGTGCAGCAAGAGCAGCTTTCTATCGAGATGATCCAAGATCTGGTGGAGGAGCAGCTGATGAAAAGCGCCCGCACCGATGTCGCCAAAAATTATATCCGCTATCGCTATAAGCGGGAAGAAGCCCGCAATACGTACAATGATCTGGACAGCGAGATCATGGGCCTTAAGGATCTGACCAGCGATGAGGTACGCAATAATGCCAATAAGGACGGCAGCAAGCTGCAGACTTATCGAGCCATGATGGCGGATGTGGCCTGCATCAATTTTGCCAAGCGCAAAGTGGTGCCTAAGCGTTTTATGGACGAGCACCAGAAGTCCATCTATATCCACGACTTCAACTATATCGACACCCCGTTTTTCAACTGCTGCTTGGTCAATTGGATCGACTGTCTGCAAAATGGGCTGATGATCGCTAATGCCAGCATCGAGACGCCCAAATC
>CABVBB010000350.1 GCA_902496505.1 uncultured Peptococcaceae bacterium | reverse complement strand
CTGTGTATTAGTCGTTGATGACGATCGCGAAATTGTCGGAGCCATTGCTATCAATTTAGAAAAGGAGGGCTATCGGGTACTGCGGGCTTATGACGGCATAGAGGCGCTGGATAAGCTGGTGGCAGAGGAGGTGCATTTGATCGTCATGGATGTGATGATGCCGAGACTGATGGTTTATCAACGATGATGCGGATCCGGCAGCAAAAAAATATCCCGATCATTATTTTATCTGCCAAATCGGAGGATACAGATAAAATATTGGGGCTTTCTATGGGCGCTGATGATTATGTGACCAAGCCGTTTAATCCGATGGAATTGGTAGCACGCGTGAAATCTCAGCTGCGCCGATACATGAGCTTGGGCAATATGCAGACTGCACAGGCAGAGGAGCATGTGCTGGAATGCGGCGCCTTATCTTTTAATACCGAGACGAAACAGATGATCGCCCATGGTGAGCCAGTAAAGCTCACGGCGACGGAGACCAAGATCATCGAGCTGTTGATGCGCAATCCCGGCCGTATTTTTCCTGCGGAGGAAATTTATGAACGTGTTTGGGAAAGCCCGTCGTTTTCCAGTGAGAATACAGTCATGGTGCATATCCGGCGCATACGGGAGAAAATAGAACTTAATCCAAAGGAACCAGAATATTTAAAGGTGGTGTGGGGTATTGGCTACAAAATCGAAAAACGGTGAGAGTGAAAAGAGATCTCGCCGCCAAAGCTCGGGCTTTGGGATGTGGCTGACTTTTTCTATTGGGCTGAGCCTCTTTGTCTTGACAACCGTGATGGGCATTTACACGGCGGCCAGTATTGGAGGTTTCCAGGAAGTCAAGACAGTACTGACAGATAATGATATCAAGCAGCAGCCGGCCTTTAAGGAGCAGATGATTAAGTATTTTGATCTAGCGACCGGTGCGGCTGTTGGTGATGAAAACAAGATCTATGATTATGATGACGGGCGATTTTATTATTATGCAACGAATGCTTATGAGGGAACGATGCAGTCGGCCGATGTGCAAATCGTTAATGATGAAAACGCAGCCATCCAGCAGTCGCAGCCTAATAAATATTTTGCGACAGTAAAGAAGATGCTGGATGAGGAAGGCGTTAATCTGGAGTATTATATCCTGGCCTCCGACGGGACGACGCTGACTAATACTAGTCATCAGTTGATCAATGGAAGCGGTCATGTGATCCTGCCGAAAGGTTATGATTATTATCTGGCCTATGATGGCCGTGACCTGACAGGGTATTATGAAAAAAGTGGTTTTTTCGACTTGGATGATAACGGCTATGGTGACATGAAAGGTTTGGCGTTTACCAAACAGTATCAAGAGGGCGGCAATTATTTGAGCCGCTACCCTGAATTGACCAACTGCCGCATCGTGATGGCGGTCAAGGCTGATCTGGAGGAGAACTATTACGGTTACAGCGCCTTATATTGGATGAAGGATCAGATCATGCTGCAGCGTTACTGTCTGATCGTGACCATGATCTTAGGCGGCATCTCTATTTTCCTGCTGATCGTCAGCATTATCGGCCGCAAGTCAAAACGGCAGTTTGACCATCTGCTGGCCGAGTATTCAGCGAAGGTCTGGGTAGAGATCAAGATCGCAGCAGCGATCATTTTAGCCTTGATGATCTTGGGCATGACTTTTTCCTTTGATGGGTGGTATTACTGGTCGGATTGGTGGAGCAGCTGGATGAGTCTTTTCTTGTATTTGTGGGGAGCGGGCTTCTGCTTCTGGATGCTCTATATCATAGCAGCCGATCTTTTGATCCACCGCAAGGCGTTTTTCCACCACAATATGGTCAATTCTTATTTGGAATTAGTCCGCAGCAAGGAAGCGCTGCAGCCTTTCCAAGAGCGGCTGCTGAAACGGTTTTACACACTCGTTACGACGGAGCTCATTTTGCTTTTGGTGGCACTGGTGACGTTTTGGAGCATCATCATCCCTATCTTGGCTATCGCCTTTGGTATCTATTTGCTGGTGATCTATATCAAGCAGTATAAGCAATTGATCGAAGACCTAGGAAAGATCGGCGATCAGATCGAACGCCTCAAGAGCGGCGATATGGATACGACGCTGCATTTGTCACCTACAGCTGATCTGTATCCTATGGCGCAAAACCTCAACTGCGTGCAGGAGGGTGTCGTCACAGCCACTGAGCAGAAGATGAAGAGCGAGCGCATGAAGATCGAACTGGTGACCAATGTTTCGCACGATTTGAAGACGCCTTTGACCTCTATCATCAGCTACACGGATCTGTTGAGCCAGGAGGAAGGGCTGAGCGAGGCCGCGCAGGATTATGTACGCATCTTGCGGCAGAAATCGGATCGCCTGAAAGCGTTGATCAACGATTTGTTCGATTTGTCCAAAGCAACCAGTTCCAATATGGATGTGCATTTGGCGCATATCGATTTTGGCAAGCTGCTCAATCAGGTGATCGCAGAATTGGCAGAGGAGATCGAGCAGTCTGAGCTGGGCTTCAAGGTCAATATCCCGCAGGAACCGATCCCCATTATCAGTGATGGTGCTAAGATGCATCGGGTGTTTGACAATTTGTTGATCAATGCCATCAAGTATTCTCTGGAAGGCTCACGGGTCTATGTGGACCTCAAAGTCGTGGACGGCTTAGCGACCGCTACGATCAAAAATACGGCCAAATATGAGATGGACTTTGATGCGGAAACTGTTATTGGCCGCTTCGTGCGCGGCGATAAAGCCCGCAGCACCGAGGGCTCCGGCTTAGGCTTGGCGATAGCACAAAGCTATACAGAGGCCTGCGGCGGTATCTTTGAGCTAGCCATCGATGGAGATCTGTTCAAGGTGGCCATCACTTTTGACACACAGGCTGCTAAGGAAGAAGCAGAGCGAATGGCTGCGGAAGCTGAGGCCCGTCTGCTGGCTGAAGATGAAGTCCAGTGGGAAAATGAAGCGCTTTCTCTGCCGGCAGAAGAAATGCTGGATGAAGCAGCAGAGATCTCGCTGACAAAGGAAGGACCCCATTGGCCGATCGATGATGAAAAATAAATAGGTAGTACAAAAAAAGACAGGATCCTCTCCGCAGAGGTCCTGTCTTTTTGTCATGTGCGAAAAAACTAGAAGTGAATGTTTTTGTTGGCGATATTGGTGAAGTATTTGTTCAGTTCTTTGACGAAGACCTGTTCTACGGGCGTCAATTTAGTCCAACCGCTGTAGATCAGGTGGAACTGCAGGCCGATGAAATCCGTCAGCGGCCGGAAAGTCAATGAGGGATCGTGCATGAAGTAACGTTGATAAGCAAAATAAGGCAGGATCGACAGGGCATTGCGCCGCTGAAAATAGTTGATATGCAAAGAGATGCTGTTGGAGACTAAGACCACATTTTTAGGCGGAGTAGAGGAGTGAGAATAAGAATCTGGGAAGAAAGAGGTGATCTTATAGGGCTTAGTATC
>CABVBB010000349.1 GCA_902496505.1 uncultured Peptococcaceae bacterium | reverse complement strand
TGAAACGCTGGCAGTCGGTGAGTTGGAGCGGGCCTGTCTGCGTTATGCGGATCAGCTGACGGCGAGTCGGCGTTTCTTGCCGAAGCGCAGCCAACAGGTACTGATCGTTGGAGCGGGGCTTAGCGGATTGACAGCAGCTGTGGAATTGGCCCGCAAGGGCTATGCTGTCACCCTTTGGGAAGCGCAGCAGGAACTGGGCGGGCGTTTGCTGGAGGAGCTGGGCCAAGGTTTGAGCCGGGAGCAGCTGGAGGCAGACTTAGCCATACTAGCGGGCTTAAATATCACCGTTGTGACGGGAAAGCGGCTTACGACAGAAGCACTAGACGCACTGACAGCGCAGTGGGAGGCCGTCTTTCTCAGCGCTTCCGCGGCGCAGGCGCTGCAGCTGCCAGCGCCAGATGCTCAGACACTACAGGCGGCGGAGAAGCTCTTTGCAGGCTGGCCTCGTGAAGGGGAAGCTCAGGTCATTTTGGAGATGGATGATGGCAAGCGGGCGGCCATCTCTATCGATCGTTATGTACAGAAGGTCTCGCTGACAGCAGGACGGGAGCAGGAGAGCGCGTTCGAGACGACTTTGGTCACTGATCTGGAAGGTGTCGTGCCCAGCAAGCGTCAGCCGGTCGGGCCTGCGGGATACACCCGAGAAGGAGCTATGGCGGAAGCGGCGCGCTGTCTCAACTGCCAATGCTTGATCTGCGTGCGGGGCTGCGCTTATTTGGCCCATTATCGAAAATATCCCAAGAAGTACATCCGAGAGGTGTACAACAATTTGTCCATCGTCATGGGCAATCATACGGCCAACGGCTTGATCAATGCCTGCAGTCTCTGCGGCCAGTGCCGAGCACTGTGCCCCAATGGCTTCGATATGGGCGAGGTCTGCCGTTTGGCGAGGGAAACGATGGTGGAGACCAAAAAGATGCCGCAGTCTGTGCACGAATTCGCTCTTTTGGATATGGTGTTTTCCAATTCGCCGGAGTATTTTTTGAGCCGCCATCAGCCGGGCTGTACGAGCAGCCGTTATGTGTTCTTCCCAGGCTGTCAGCTGGGTGCGTCTGCACCGGAAAATGTGCGGGCAGCGTATGAAGACTTGACTAAGCGGCTGACGGGCGGTGTAGGGCTGATCTTGGGCTGCTGCGGCGCTATTGCCGATTGGGCAGGGCGCAGGCAGCTCTTTGCGCAGCAGTTAGCACAGCTGGCGCAAGCGCTGGAAGCCATGGGGAACCCTGTGGTCATCACCGCCTGCCCCACTTGCTATGAGGTATTAAAGACTCATCTGTCCAAGCTCGAGGTCAGGGGGATCTGGCAGGTGCTTGATGAGATCGGTCTGCCGCCGGAGTGTCAGCCTAAGACGCGCAGATTGGCTATCCATGATGCCTGTACCACTCGCTACGACAGCGAGACCCAAGCGGCTGTCCGACAGCTGGCGAAGCAATGCGGCTGTGAACTAGAAGAGCTGCCCTATCATCACGAAACGACGCCGTGCTGCGGCTTTGGCGGCTTGACCCAGTATGCGGATAAGCAGGTGGCTAAGGAAATGGTACAGCAGCGCATCACGCAAAGTCCGCTTGTCTATCTGACCTACTGCATCAATTGCCGGGATCGTTTCGCTGCCGAGGGCAAGGAGACACTCCATTTCTTGGAACTGGTTTACGGCAGGCGGCAGCAGAGCGTACCAGGTATCAGTAACCGGCGGTATAATCGGCTCAAGCTGAGGCGGGAACTGCTGCATGATCTATGGGGGGAGGAGGCTGAAAGCATGGAAGAGGAGCCAAAATTATTTTTTGATAACGGTTTGCCAGCAGTGCTGGAGGAGCGATTGATCCTGCAAAGTGATCTGCAGGCTGTACTGCGTCACGCCGAGGCCGAGCAGAATATTTTGGAGGATACCGCCAGCGGCTGGCTTTATACCAGCTGCCGCTTGGGTAATGTGACTTTTTGGGTCGTTTACTCGGAGCGATCAGACGGCTATCAGATACACAATGCCTACAGTCATCGCATGGAGATCGAGGGGGCAGCGAAATGAGTCCTAAATATTATGAATCTATTGAGCCGGAGGGGCTTATCTGCCGTAAATGCGGCGTGCCTTTAGAAAAACGGGAAGTCACGCTGTCCTATATGGGCAATAGTTTTCCCGTGGAGCTGCCGCAGTGCCCTGTTTGTCATATGGCCTATGTGCCGGAATATCTGGCCATGGGCAAGATACTCAAGGTGGAAAAAGCGCTGGAGGATAAATGATGACACCACTTTACCAAAGACCGGGCGCGCTGCAGCTGACAGCGGAATTATTAGCCGCCAGCGGTCTGCCGCCAGCTAGCAGGCTCTTGGATGGCGGCTGCGGCAGCGGTGCGACGGTGGCCTGGCTGCGGCAGCAAGGTTACGACGCTTGGGGGATCGACCGCAGCGTTGATGGGGCAGCAGAGGCGGCTGGGCTGCAAAAGGGCGAACTGACCCAGCTGCCATGGCCGGAGCAGAGCTTTGACGGCTATATAACAGAGTGTACGCTGTCAGTCTGCGGTGATGCGCGCTTGGCCTTGGCAGAAGCGCAGCGGGTGCTGCGTCCTGGCGGGCGGCTATTGATCGCTGATGTGTATGAAAAGGCGGCAGGCTCGTCTCCGCTTTTGGATCATGAGGGCTGGCAGCGTTTGCTGGAGGAAACAGGCTTTGCGCTTCTCTGGTGGGCCGATCGTTCGGCTTATTGGAAGCCCTTTGTGGTGGAAGCGCTGTGGGCGGGCCAGTCTTTGGATCAGTTGACGTGCGGTTTGTCAGCAGGTAAGGTCGGTTATTTGATCTTGGTGGGCAGCAAAAGGGAGGCGGACGGGCAATGAATGAAATCGATTGGGATATGCATTTGCTGGAATTATCATCACAGGGCTACTATTGTGCGCAGATCTTGCTGCTGTTGGCCCTGGAAGATAAGGGCGAGAGCAATGAAGCCTTGGTGCGGACCATGGGCGGCTTGAGCGGCGGCCTAGGCTTTGCCGGCAAGAATTGCGGCGCCCTGACAGGCGGTGCCTGCCTGCTGGCGTATTTTTCGGAAGGGCTGGATGGCGGCGGGCTGAGCGGAGAAACGCAGGTGCTGATCTCCGAATTTGTACGCTGGTTTGAAGAGACCATTGGCGCGGCTTACGGCGGCATTGACTGTGATAACATTTTAGCAGGAGAGACGGGCGGTCAGCTGACACGCTGTGCACCAGTGGTGCGCCAGGTCTATGAGCACTGTATGCAGCTGTTGTCTGAGCAAGGAGAAGGCCTATGAGACCATTTATCGATGGTGTAGGCGCTGTGGTGGCAGCGGCAGGACTAAGTTCGCGGATGGGGGCTTTTAAGCCGCTCCTGCCCATTGGCAGCAAGCCGCTCTTGCAGCGGACGGTGGACAGTCTGCGCTGTTCTGGTATCCGGCGGATCGTGATCGTGGCCGGCAGGCAGGCGGAAGATGTAGAAGCGCT
>CABVBB010000348.1 GCA_902496505.1 uncultured Peptococcaceae bacterium | reverse complement strand
TCTGGTATTATACAAAATACGGCGCAAATAATTTTTATATTATGCGCTATATATTTTGATCAATTATCTTATTTTCTCTACAGTGCTCAGTTTATCATTAAAAAACCGCGTCCTCCCAAATTCCAGGGGAAAACGCGGTCTGTCTCTTAGCCGCGCAAAACGGCTGTGAATTTTTCTTTCAGCGTGCTATAGATAGTGTCATAGACTGTATTGACTTCTGCATCGGTCAAAGTCTTATCGTCTGCCTGGAACGTCAGCGCAAAGGCGATGCTCTTGTGCCCTGTGACGATCTGTCCGCCCTGGTAAACGTCAAAGATGCGTACATCGCTCAAAAGCGCGCCGCCAGCTTCTTTGATGCAGGCCAAGAGATCACTTGCTGCTACGTCTTCTTTGACCACGACAGCCAAATCACGGGTGACAGCAGGGAATTTCGGCAGCGGGGTGACCATGCGTTTGCCTACGCCATAGGCAATCAAGGCTTCTACATCTATCTCAGCCGCATAGACGCGGCCCTTGAGACCGTAATTATCAGCGATCTGCGGATGCAGCTCGCCAAATACGCCCATTTGCTGACCATCTACCAAGAGATAAGCGGCGCGGCCCGGATGATAGATGCTGTTGTCACGGCAAGGGACATAAGCCGCATTATCGATTTTAAGCTCAGCCATCAAACTTTCGATGATGCCCTTGAGATAATAGAAATCATACTCGATGCTGCCATGCTGCCAGGTAGAAACCGTCTTGCCGCGCAGAGCCAGCCCCAGCGTCCAGCGCTCGTTGGCCAGAGTATCGGGCTTGATCGGACCGTCCAGCAGGAAGACCTTACCGATCTCGAAAAAGGCCAGATCCTCATTGCGGTGGTTGATATTATTGGCCATCGTCATCAAGATGCCTGGCAGGATGCTGGTACGCATATGCCCCTGCTCCTCAGAGAGCGGATTCATGATGGGCACGCTGTTGCGGCGATGATCATCGGCGGCATAAAGCATTTTGTCATCGTTGTTTTTATTGATGAAGCTGTAGGTAACGATCTCATTGAGCCCCAAAGCTGCCAATTTGCCGATCAAGGCATCACGGAGCTTTTGTCCGGGAGTCAGTTCACCGCGGCTGGAAGCACCATACGGCAAAGTGGAAGGGATATTGTCATAGCCATGCAGACGGGCTACTTCTTCAATGAGGTCCTCAGCGATAGAGACGTCTGGGCGATACGGCGGCACGACGACCGTGATGGCCTCAGCGGTTTCCTCGGTGATCACGAAATCCAAGCGTGTCAGGATATCTTTGATCTCTGCATCGCTGATGTCGGTGCCCAATACTTCATTGACCTGTGCCAAGCGCAGGGTAACGCGCACCTCTTCATGAACGGTGGGGTATTCGTCGATCTGGCCGCCGATGATAACGCCGCCGCCCAACTGCTGCATCAGCTGAGCAGCCCGGTCAGCTGCGTAAGTGACGGTCTCCATGTTGATGCCTTTTTCAAAGCGGATAGACGCTTCGGAACGCAGTCCCAGCTGAGTGGAGGTCCGGCGCACGCTGGTCGGATCGAAATAAGCGGCTTCGATGAAAACATCGGTGGTCTGATCGGTCACTTCGGTATTCTCACCGCCCATGACGCCAGCAATACCCACTGCCCGACTGTCATCGCAGATCAAGAGCATTTGATCGGTGAGTTTGCGCTCGTTGCTGTCTAAAGTCACGATCTTTTCATCGGCTGCAGCCCGGCGCACGGTGATCTTGTGTCCGGCGATCTCATGGTAATCAAACGCGTGCAGCGGCTGACCCAGCTCCATCATGATGTAGTTGGTCACGTCGACAATATTGTTGATCGGACGCATGCCGGCGCATTGCAGACGATGCTGCATCCAGAAAGGCGAGGGCTGGATCTTGATGCCCTTCACCATCTTTGCGGTGTAGCGATGACAGAGTTCCGGCGCTGCGATCTCCACCTGGGCCAGGTCATGGATGTCCTCTGCCGTTTCGCCAAAGGTGATCTCTGGCAGGCGAACCGGTTTATCCAGCAGAGCACCGATCTCGCGAGCGATATTGATGACGCTGAGGCAGTCGGAACGATTAGGCGTCAGATCGAGCTCCAGGACATAGTCGTTCAGTCCCAAGACCTCGCAGGCATCGATACCCAGCGGTGTATCGTCAGGCATGATCAGAATGCCGTCTTTTTGTTCTGGTGGGATCTGATCGGGCTCGATGCCCAGTTCTTTGGCCGAGCAGATCATGCCGTTAGACTCTGCACCTCTGAGCTTAGCCTTTTTGATCTTGACACCGCCAGGCAAGGTTGCCCCTGGCAGAGCAAAGGGAATGACCAGGCCAGCTGCCACGTTGGACGCACCGCAGACGACCTGCATGGTCGTTTCACCATCTGTAGTGACCTGACAGATGGACAATTTCTCTGCATCAGGATGCTTGACCTTTTCCAAAACTTTGGCCGTAACGACCTTGGTCACGCCTTTATTGGTTGGCTCGACGTGCTCAATGGTCACGCCGGCTTTGGTCATGAGCTCTTGCAGCTCAGTGACCGTAATATCGATATCTACATATTCTTTCAGCCAATTGAATGATACCTGCATAATAGACTACCCCTCCTAAAATTGGCGTAAAAAACGCGCATCATTTTCAAACATCAACCGCAGATCATTGATGCCGTATTTCAGCATCGCAATGCGTTCTACGCCTACCCCAAAGGCAAAGCCGGTCACCTGTTCAGGATCATAGCCGCCGGCGCGCAGCACGTTGGGATGGACCATGCCGGAACCTAATATCTCCAGCCAGCCAGTATTGGAGCAGACCTTGCAGCCTGTCCCGCCGCAGTTCACGCAGGAAATATCTACCTCAGCACTGGGCTCAGTGAAAGGGAAATAGCTGGGTCGCAGGCGGATCTTGACATCCGGACCGAACATCTGCTGCGTAAAGGCCAGCAAAATGCCCTTCAGATCGCTCATGGTGATGCCTTTATCGATGACTAAGCCCTCGATCTGGTGGAACATTGGCGAATGGGTCGCATCATCGTCCTTGCGGTAGACTTTGCCCGGGCAGATGATCTTGACTGGCACTTGGCCCTGTTTAGCTTCCATAGTCCGCACCTGGACGGGAGACGTCTGCGTCCGCAGCACGATCTCTGGTGAAATATAAAAAGTATCCTGCATATCTCTGGCTGGATGATCCTTCGGCAGATTGAGCGCCTCAAAATTGTAATAATCGCTTTCGATCTCCGGACCCTCTGCTACTTCAAAACCCAGTCCCATAAAGATCTGCTTAGCTTCCTCGATGACTAGCGTCAAAGGATGCTTGCTGCCCTCAGGCAAAGCCCGGCCAGGCAGCGTGACATCGATGGTCTCGCCGTTCAATTTAGCATGCAGCAGCGCATGTTTTAACTGAGCATTTTTTTCTTCCAGCGCTCTGGTGATATCGTCGCGCACTTCATTGGCCAGCTGAC